>QNZW01000143.1 GCA_003978375.1 Sulfurovum sp. | reverse complement strand
GGGTTTAATGCCTCTGGACTTCATGGTGATTTGGAGCAAATGGATAGAGAAAGCATCATTAAAGCCTATAGACGGGGACAAACTAAAATCATGGTTGCTACAGATGTGGCAGCACGTGGGCTTGATGTCAAAGATGTCAGCCATGTTTTTAATTATCATATTCCTTTTGATCCTCAATCTTATGTTCATCGTATTGGGCGTACAGGACGTGCAGGAAAAAGCGGTCAAGCCATTACCTTGGTCACTACCGATGAGTTTAAAGAACTTCAGCGCATACAAAAAGAAGTAGGGGCAACTATGCGTCTTGCTACCATTCAAGATGAAAAAGACTTAGATGACAATAGCCGCGAATATCTTGCAAATCAAATTAGAGAAATATCTGTGCATCGTGGTGCAACAGATATGTTACACTATATGAAAGATATGGACAAAAAAATACTTTTAGAAAAGTTAATGTCCTCTTTATTGGTACAAGAACAATCTAATATAGGGACACAAATTGGTTTTGATGAAACGACAGTAAATGAGATGTTACAAGGATATGTTCGTGAGCAAAAAGCTACACGAAACAACAATCGCAAAAGAAAAAGAAGATAAAACGTTTTTTTTAACTTCTATCAAGCAAAACTATTTTAAAATTTGAGTGATAAAGCTATCAAAACTTTTTATATAGACAAAGGTAAAATATATGGAAATTGATTTAGTAGGTGAAAGCCTAAAGTTTATGGTGTTAGGAATGACAATTGTCTTTATTTTTCTGTTTGTACTCGTACAGTTGGTAAAAGTACAAGCTAAAATAATTAATATGTTTTTTCCAGAAAAAGTACCAAGTGCTACTACGCCTCCATCTTCTTCACAAGAATCAGACCATGTTGCAGCTATTATTGCAGCTGTAACTGAATTTCGTAAAAATCAATAAACAAGGTATCATACATGGCTAAAAAATACATTGATGTAATGGACACAACCTTTAGAGATGGATTTCAATCTGTCTTTGGTGGTCGTGTACTTATGGATGACTTTTTTCCTGCGGTAGAAGCAGCAAAACAAGCAGGTATTACACATTTTGAATTTGGTGGGGGAGCCAGATTTCAATCTCTTTTCTTTTATTTACAAGAGAACGCATTTGATATGATGGATGGTTTCAGAGAAATTGTAGGAAAAGAAGCAAATTTACAAGTACTTTCACGGGGTATCAATACAGTGATGCTAGATACAGGAAGTCGAGAGATGATAGATCTTTTTGCAAAAATGTTTAAAAAACATGGCACGACTACCGTACGTAATTTTGATGCACTTAATGATGTAAATAATTTGGCATTTTCTGCAGAGATGATCAAAAAACATGGCTTAGATCATGAAGTTGTGGTCACAATGATGGATTTACCACCAGGATGTAAAGGGGCACATGATGTGGCTTTTTATGAAAAAACACTTAGAAATATTTTAGACTCTGGCATCGCTTTTGATAGTGTTTGTTTTAAAGATGCATCAGGAACAGCAAACCCACATAAAATTTATGAAACCATTGCTATGGCTAGAAAACTTTTAGGTGAGAGCATACATTTAAGACTACATACGCATGAAACAGCTGGAGTTTCTGTGGCGGCATATCTTGCTGCACTAGAAGCAGGTGCCAATGGAATTGACATGGCAGCATCACCTGTAAGTGGTGGTACAAGCCAACCAGATATTTTGACAATGCTTCATGCAACCAAAGGCACAAACTATAATCTTGGTGATTTAAAGCTTGATAAGGTACTTAAATATGAAGAGAGACTCAAAGAGTGTCTTGCTGAATACATGATACCACCTGAAGCGACTCAAGTCTCTCCATTGATTCCTTTTTCTCCAATGCCTGGTGGTGCCTTAACTGCCAATACACAAATGATGAGAGATTCAGGTGATTTAGAAAAATTTGATGAAGTGATTGCTGCAATGAAAGAGGTAGTTGAACGTGGTGGTTACGGTACATCTGTAACGCCAGTGAGCCAATTTTACTGGCAACAAGCCTATGCAAATGTCATGTTTGGTCCTTGGAAGCAAATTGCACCAGGGTATGGACGTATGGTTCTTGGATATTTTGGTAAAACACCGGTAGAAGCAGACAGAGAAATCATAGAACTTGCATCCCAAAAATTAAAACTCGATCCAACCACAGAAAATCCTCTAGATATTGCAGATCGTGATGAGAATAAATCCATTGCACATTGGACAAAAGTTTTAGAAGATGAAGGGTTGGAAGCTACAGATGAAAATATATTCATTGCAGGAGCTTGTGATCAAAAAGGTATAGCGTTCTTAAAGGGTGAAGGTCCTTTAATGGTAAGAAAAGGTAAAAATAATTATAGTGGAGAGAATCACATGTCAGGAAATTATACAGTAGTAGTAGATGGTAAAAAGTACGATGTTCAAGTCATCACAGAAGGTGGTGAAGTAAAAATAACCGACGCAGCGCCCGTCACAGTACCAGCCAATGAATCTACAGAAATACCAGCAAGTGGTGTAGGAAGAATTGAAATTCTTTCACAAACACCAGGAAATGTATGGAAAATTCTTAAAAATGCAGGAGATAGCGTTGCAGAGGGTGATGTAATTATGATTTTAGAAGCCATGAAAATGGAGATTGAAATTGCTGCACCTCAGGCAGGTAAAATTGCTTCTATTAATGTCAATGTCAATGATTCAGTCGCAGATGCTCAACTTTTAGCCACAATGGAGTAACTATGAAGCTAAAACATCTTTTACTTTCGATGTTATTTGCTATGATGGCAGTGACATCCACCGTACAAGCAAGTGGACATGACACAGTCGATACACAGCCCACACAAGTGGAAAAAGCCAAAAATAACCAAGAATATACATCTAAAAGTATTTCTCAACTTCTTGAAAGCTTTTTTCAAACGACAGGACTTAATGCGATGCTTCATCCCAAAGAAGGTGTCAAAAATGGACAAGGCGTTGAAATGTCACTTTTCTCACAAGGGTGGGGACGTCTTATTATGTTTATCATTATCTTTTTACTCTTTTATTTGGCGATTGCAAAAGGATTTGAGCCACTTTTATTGCTTCCTATTGCCTTTGGAGGACTCTTAGCAAATATTCCTATTGCCAATATGACAGGACCACACGGTATGCTTGGTATTATTTATGATATGGGGATAGCCAATGAGTTTTTCCCATTGCTTATTTTTATGGGTGTAGGTGCTATGACAGACTTTGGTCCATTGCTTTCTAACCCAAAAACAGCACTACTTGGAGGAGCAGCACAGTTTGGAATTTTTGGTTCACTAGTAGGTGCTGCAGCACTTTCTCAATATACAGGTATGGTAGACTTTACGCTAAAGCAATCTGCTGCGATTAGTATTATTGGTGGAGCAGATGGACCTACTTCTATCTTTATTGCTTCAGCGCTAGCCCCTGAGCTTTTAGGTGCTATTGCAGTAGCAGCCTATTCATATATGGCTTTGGTACCAGTGATTCAACCTCCAATAATGAAGGCATTAACTACCGAAGAAGAGCGTCGCATCGTGATGAAAAATACCAGAAAGGTCAATTCACTAGAAAAACTTATTTTTCCTCTGATTGTGATTGTTATGATTATTCTTATTCTTCCAGATGCTGCACCACTTATGGGATCTTTTGCTTTTGGTAACTTTGCAAAAGAGTCAGGTGTGGTAGACAGATTAAGCAATGAAATGCAAAACTCTTTGATTAATGTGGTGACTATTTTCTTAGGTCTTGGTGTGGGTTCTAAACTTGCATCAGATTCATTTTTGGTAGCAGAGACAATGGGTATTATGGTCATTGGTCTTCTTGCATTTGCTGCAGGAACAGCTGCAGGTGTACTCATGGCTAAATTAATGAATAAGTTTTCTAAAGAACCTATTAATCCACTCATAGGTGCTGCGGGTGTTTCTGCTGTACCTATGGCAGCAAGGGTTGTCTCTAAGGTAGGATCAGAAGCAAAACCAGGCAATATTTTGCTTATGCATGCAATGGGACCTAATGTGGCAGGAGTCATAGGCTCAGCAGTTGCAGCAGGTGTATTGCTTTCGATTTTTAAATAATATATTAGGAGAAAAAATTTTCTCCTTTTGTAAAGCATACATCAAAAAATATTGTTTTTTGATGTATGCTTTAGCATTTAAACTTAAATTATGTAAGAGTATTGCATAATTGAAAAGAAATAAAATATTTAAAAAAGAGGATACAATGAGTACCAGAACGCCCAACGGACTTGACAAATTAGGATTAAAAAACATTGGTGATGTTTATTATAATCTAAGTTATGATGAGTTGCAAGCGCATGAAGTAAACAGTGGTGAGTGTAAAATCTCAACATCAGGCGCAGCAATGTGTGATACAGGTATCTTCACAGGGCGTAGTCCTAAAGATAAATATTTTGTAAATCAAGCACCATCCAATCAATATATTGCTTGGGGAGATGTGAATGCTAAAATAGATAAAAGTATCTATGAAGAGCTTCTTGATATTACACTAACACAACTCTCGGGTAAAAACATCTATATTACAGATGTATATGCAGGAGCCAGTGATACAAGTAAACGATCTATACGTTTTATCTCAGAAGTGGCATGGCAAGCACATTTTGTAAAAAATATGTTTATTCGCCCAACCCAAGAAGAGTTAGAAACATTTAAACCAGATTTTACTGTCTATAATGCGTGTAAAACAGTTGATGAAAAATTCAAAGAGCATGGATTAAATTCAGATGTATATGTGGTATTTAATATTGAAGATAATATCTCGATTATTGGTGGTACATGGTATGGTGGTGAGATGAAAAAAGGTATTTTTTCTATGATGAACTACTGGTTGCCACTTGAAGGAAAACTCTCTATGCATTGTTCTGCCAATGTAGGAGAAGAAGATGATGTATGTCTTTTCTTTGGTCTTTCAGGCACAGGAAAAACCACTTTGTCTACCGATCCAAAACGTGCACTTATTGGTGATGATGAGCATGGCTGGGATGAGCATGGTGTCTTTAATTTTGAAGGTGGATGTTATGCAAAAGTAATCAACCTAGACGAAAAATCTGAACCTGAAATTTTTGGGGCTATTGTCAAGGATGCACTGCTAGAAAATGTTGTTGCAAACGAAACGGGAAAAGTAGACTACACCGATGGATCTAAAACTGAAAATACTCGTGTATC
>QNZW01000196.1 GCA_003978375.1 Sulfurovum sp. | reverse complement strand
CCACAAAAAACCAAGTAAACCTCCAGAGAGCGCTGCTGCAAGAATAGCCACTTCTCCTACCCCTTTAATATTGGGGATAAGTAGATATTGTGAAAAGATGGCATGTCCTGTAACATAGGCAATAATCCCAAGAGTAAATAGTGCAATAATAGATGGCACTGTAGCCAAACCATCTAATCCATCAGTAAGGTTTACAGCATTGCTAGTGGCCAAAAATACCACAATCCAAAAAACAATAGCACCATATCCCATATCAACCAAAGGCGTTTTGAGAAAAGGCACATACAGTGTGGTGGGAAAATCTACATAAATGAGTAATACAGAAACCAAAGCAGCAATGAAAGTAAGGAGTAACATTTTACCTCTAGGGGTCAATCCTTCTAGATTATCGCCAGAGAGTACTTTTCCTAAATCATCTTTAAATCCTACAAAGCCAAAACCGACAAGTGAGATAAATCCACCAATAATATAAGGGTTTGTTACATCAACACTTATCAGTGCAGCAATAAGGGTTGCACCTAAGAAAATAGCACCTCCCATGGTTGGGGTATGTCGTTTTCCTTCATGTGCTGGTACATACTTGCTTATAGGTTGTTGTGCGTTTTTAGAATGTGCCCATGCCAAATATTTTGGCATAGCAAACATGGTAAGTATGAATGCAATGACAAAGGCAACACCTGCACGTACGGAAATATATCCAAATAGGTTAATATCTAAAAGTTGTGAAAGTTCATATAACATTAATTTTAAAGTTCCTTTTATATTTTAAAAGCTTATTTTACTATTTTTTCAATAAAATACGATAAAAAGATATTGATATGAATTTACATAAAACAATTTTAATAATTACTGATGGTATAGGTTGCAAACCAGACAGCAAATGTAATGCGTTTAAAGATGCCATAAAACCCACATATGATGCACTATTTAAGCAGACACCTCATGCTCTAATTTCAACACATGGGTTAAGTGTGGGGCTTCCTGAAGGACAGATGGGTAACTCTGAAGTAGGTCATATGACTATAGGCTCAGGACGTATTTTGTATCAAGATTTAGTCAAAATCTCTTTGGCACTTAAAGAGGGAAGTATAAAACATAATCAAGCACTAAATGCAACGTTAGATAAAAGTAAAACGGTACATCTTATAGGATTATTAAGTGATGGGGGAGTACATTCACATATTGAACATACAATAGGTTTGGCTACATTGGCTAAAGCTAGAGGGAAAAAAGTTTTTTTACATCTTATTACTGATGGGCGTGATGTTAGCCCCACTTCAGCAAAGCAATATGTGAATCAAATAGAAAAAATTTGTGATGAAACCACACATATAGCAACGATAGGTGGACGTTTTTATACGATGGACAGAGACAACCGTTGGGAGAGAGTAGAAAAGGGATACAAAGCAATAGTAACAGCCACACCTTCAACAGAAGTTACGCCTGAAATGTATATAGACCAAAGTTATGAAAAAGGAGAACTCGATGAGTTCTTAGAGCCTGTGGCATTTTCTGGATATGAGGGAATGCAAGAAGGAGATGTGGTAATCATGACTAATTTTAGATCCGATAGGGTACGAGAGATTACCACAGCACTTGGAGCTAAAAATTTTAATGGATTTAAAAGAGAGTATTTGCCTTTGCATATTGCTACTATGACGCAGTATGATGCAAGTTTTGAGTATCCAGTACTTTTTCCCAAAGTTGCCCCAATCAATACCTTAGCAGAGGTGATAGCCAATGCTAAGTTGCGTCAACTTCATACGGCTGAGACAGAAAAGTATGCCCATGTAACTTTTTTTCTCAATGGTGGCATAGAAGAGCCTTATATAGGAGAGAGTCGTGTGCTTATTCCTAGTCCAGATGTCAAAACCTATGATATGAAACCTGAGATGTCTGCACCAGCAGTAGGAGAAGCTGTACGTACGGCAATGGATGAAGCATATGATTTTATTGTGGTAAATTTTGCCAATGGTGACATGGTAGGTCATACAGGTAATTATGAAGCAGCTTGTGAAGCAGTCAATGCAGTAGATACACAGTTAGGATTGATTATCGAAAAGGCAAAAGAAGAAGGTTATAATATTATTCTTACTTCAGACCATGGAAATTGTGAAGAGATGAAAGATGCAGAGGGTCATATACTTACCAACCATACAGTGGGAGAAGTATGGTGTTTTGTGATTGCAGAGGGGGTGAATGAAATCAAAGAGGGATGTGGACTTAACAATATTGCACCCACAGTATTAAAATTGATGGGTTTAGAGATTCCAAAAGAGATGGATGAAGCACTCATTTGACTTAATGTTTGTTTCATAGTATGATAAAAGTATACTATGTTTGTAGGAGTAGTTAAATGGACAAGAAAATAAAACAATCAGTTGGTACGTTATTGGCACATATTATCAAAGTAGACCATAGAAGTGTGGAAAAAGAGGCACCGGTTTTTTGTGATATTATGGGAAAAAATTTTGATTGCAGTGAAGAAGAAGCAACAAATCTGCTGCATGATATTTTAGAGACAGAGTATAATTTGGACGAACATGTTACTATTATTAATAATGCTCTAGAAGCAGATAAGCTCTCAAAGTTTCATCTTTTAGAGCAACTCAATTATGTCATTTATTCAGACACAATTAGTGCCAATGATTATAAAATCTTTGAAGATATTAAAAATAAACTTTTTGCTTCTTAGCTCTAAAGGGCTACATGTTACAATAGCTTAAATAGTTTAAAGGTTTTTTATGAAATTTACAGGAAAAAATGTACTCGTTACAGGGGCGAGTAGAGGTATTGGTGCACAAATAGCAAAAAGTTTGGCAGGAATGGGACTAAAAGTTTGGATTAATTTTCGTTCTGGAGAAGCAGAAGCAAATGCTGTGAAATCAGAGATAGAATCCTCAGGTGGAGAAGCAGCAGTTATTGGGTTTGATGTGAGTGATGAAGAAGCATTTATTGGAGCGATAAAGCATATTATTGAAGCAGATGGAGCATTGGCTTATCTAGTGAATAATGCAGGAATAACCAATGACAAACTTGCTATGCGCATGAAGACAGAAGAGTTTATGTCTGTGATTGAAGCCAATTTAAAATCTACTTTTATAGGTTGTAGAGAGGCTGTAAAAGTGATGGGTAAAAAACGTTTTGGTTCGGTAGTAAATATTGCTTCTATTGTAGGTGAAACAGGTAACGCAGGACAAACAAACTATGCTGCAAGTAAAGGAGGAACTATCGCTATGACAAAAAGTTTTGCCATTGAAGCAGCATCAAGAAATATACGTTTTAATACTATCACGCCAGGCTTTATTGCTACAGAGATGACTGATGTACTCAAAGATGAGGTTAAAGATGCCTTCACTGCAAAAATTCCTATGGGAAGGTTTGGAAAGCCTTCTGAAGTAGCCGATGCAGTGGCATTTTTACTCTCAGATCACGCTTCTTATATCACAGGAGAAACACTTAAAGTCAATGGTGGGATGTTTATGTAAGGATGGCATTGTTGCCTTCTTTACCATTTGCCCAAAGTATGATCAACTAAAAGATTAAATATTTTGAAAACTAAAATACTTCTTCTTGAAGACGATAAACTTTTCAATGAAACGTTACAAGACTTTTTAGAAGTTGAGGGGTTTGTGGTTGAGTGTGTGCTTGACCCTTACTCTGCATTAGAGTTGACATATGAAAACAATTATGATTTATATCTTTTTGATGTCAATCTCCCTTATGAAAATGGTTTTGAATTATTAAAAAAATTACGTAACTCAGGTGATATGACCCCTACTATTTTTCTTACCTCGCGTGATGATAAGGTATCTTTAACACAAGGATTTATGCATGGAGGAGATGACTACCTTACGAAACCAGTAGATTTGGATGAACTGCTTTTGCGTCTGTTTGCTCTGTTGAGAAGACAGGTTCGTACACAACTGGTACAAGTAGGTACATACCAATTTGACAGTGTTTCAAAAATACTTTATGACAAAGATGGTTATGTGGAGTTGAGTCAAAAAGGAGCCACATTACTTTTGGTACTTTTGGAAGGTCAAGGGAATGTTGTCCCCATATACCAAATTAAACAACGTTTATGGAGTAGTGCTGAAGAATCTAGTGATGGAGCACTGCGTGTCTATGTTACACAACTTAAAAAATATTTTCCTACACAAATACAAAATATTAGAGGAGTGGGATATAAAATGAGTTTTGATGCGTAAAGAATTATTTTTAATAGGGTTGATTTATATAGTGTCAATGTCCGTGTTGCTCATGGCAATATACCGATTTTTTGAGAGCTGGCAGTTCAGTGATTTTCATTTTTTTATTGCAGGAGGTTTGGTGCTTTTGGTGGCTGTGGGATGGGGGTATATTCTTACAGCAGTTATTTTTGCACCCCAAAAGCAGATAGAAGATGCATTGACGATGTTGACAAAAGATATCATGCATGAACTCAACGTTCCTTTGTCTACCATACAAGCCAATACATCTTTATTAAAAAAGTCACTCAAAGATGAAAAATCACTGATAAGACTACAACGTATAGAGGATGCCTCTTTGCGATTGGAAAGATTGTATCAAGAACTTGTGTATACAATAAAAAAAGAGATGCATGAAATAGAAAAAGAGATGATTGATATTAAGACAGTGGTAGAAGAGAGAGTAGCCGTTTTTCAAGAGCAACAAAGAAATCCTTTTGAAGTGGATGTAAATAGCTATAGCATAAAAGTAGATAAGATAGGATTTGAACAGATGATAGACAATATCATAGGCAATGCAATGAAGTACTCAGATAAAGAGTCTCTTATTACAATCTCATTAAAAGAAGATAGTTTATACATAGAAGATAGAGGCATAGGTATGAGTACAAGTGAATTATTACGTATGCATGAACGGTATTTTCAAGGAGACAAAACCCAAGAGGGACAAGGGATAGGGTTGGCATTGGTAAAAGCGTATTGTGATCAAGAAAATATAAAGATACAAATTCATTCAAAAAAAAACAGAGGAACGAAAGTAGTGTTAAATTTGGTTTAAAGAATATTTGATGCTAAAAATCTCATTATTTTAAGCTATACTACTAAAAACCCAAAACATTCATATGAAGAGATTATCATGTTAAGACATCATTGTGCTATATCATTTTTAATGACACTATTTTTATACTGTGGGATAGTGATTGTTCTTCTTTTTAGTACAAAAAACATCCATCTTACAGAACAAAAACCTCAAGAAAAAATCATCTCTTTTTCACTTTCAAGCTATGAGCCTGAAATCATACCTC
>QNZW01000217.1 GCA_003978375.1 Sulfurovum sp. | reverse complement strand
TGACTACTCCTTAAGTTTGTTAAAATACGCACAAGTATAACAAAAAAATGATAATAAAGCTTATAATTTCTTTTGAAATACTTGTTTGTATCCCAATAAATCAGATTTTAGTGTAGAAACTGTGGAGTTTAGCAAAACTATTTTTATAGAATAGTTTATTCACTATCTAAATACTACATAAGTCCTATTTTTCTTTTAATCAATCTTAAAAACAAAATATTTACAAATTTTGATTAATATTGACAGGGATTCCTGAAAAAATATATTGACCTTGATCTAAATCATCTGGTGATGGGTTTGAGTAGTATGGTTTATTTTCATAAATATATTTTTTTGTTTTTAATAATTTTTTATCTTCTGATTCTTGAATTTCATATTCTTTAGCCAAGACAAGAAGTCCTTGAGTATCGTAGGTGTATTCTACTCTTCTATAATTGTTTTCTTTACTGCTTAATTTTCCTAATGCATTATAGGTATACTTTATACTTTCATTCTCGTTCTCTATTGTTTCAATTATACTTCCATTCGTATCATAAATATATTTTTTAGACAAAATAGCTGTACCTATTTCTTCTTGATTCCTACTAGGCATATCAGTTCCTGTAAGAATATTTTGAGAAGAGATTAGTTTGGTTGCTTCATCTTCACTATTATATTCATATTCATACTCTATTCGTACTGTTTTACTACGTCCATGAAACGTAAAAGTATATATATTTGAACTCACAATAGGCAATTTTGTTTTTTGGTAAAGTGTTTTTCCGTATAAAAAAATACTCTTTGCTCCAATAAATAAGTCATCTCTCCATCTAATTTTTGAAATTTGTTTCATATTATTATAAGAATATGTTGTTGTTTTTACTGGTTCTTCTAAATTTTCTTTTTCAATAAGTAGATTTTCTTGATTGTAGTGATATACAATACTCGTTTTGTCAATCTCGTCAACAGATTCATAGTTTGTAACTAAAACTTTAGCTATACGTGGACTTTTTGTACCATTCCCATCATCTGTAACTCTAAATTCTTTATTTTTGCTATTACCACAACCTATTATTATCAGCATTGCTATTGATGTTATCACTATTTTTTTCATATTTTTCCCTTTTATGCTCTATATTGCTATTATTATGCAGCAAAACTACTTTAAGTTTTATAAATATTCTTGCTGTTAATCCAAATAAACAATAATGTTTGTGTTAAAACATATATTTAAGATTTGTATACACATAACGTCCTGGTTCATTGAGTAACATCACTTCATTATTACCAACAGTAGGAAGCAATACTAAATCTTTATACGTATTTGATACTGCATACGTTTTATCAAATAGATTGTCTACACCCACTGTCAATTCAAAATTTTTCCCAAACTGTTTAATGCCTTTTAAATTGAGTACTCCATAGGCATCTAATTTTTGTTCACCATTTTCTGCATCAAAGTCATTCCATGCACTTGCTGCTACTACTTCTGCTCTAAGATTTAGGCTCTCATCATAATCATAGTTCAAGGCAACATTTGCTTTCAGTGGTGCAATATCAGGCATGTTTGTGCCTATTTGACCTTCAAGTGGCGTATCTTTTTTCCCTCTTTGATAGGCTACACCATAGTCAAAATAAAGTGACTCAGTTACGATGTATGTTCCTGAGAGTTCAAAACCATAGAGTTTTGCATTTACATTTTCATAGGCATGGAATGCAGTGCCATTATCATTTACATCACTCGCATTGTAAGCAATATAGTTCTCTAATTTTGAATAAAATAGTTTTGCTTTAAGACTTGCATCCTCAAATTGTTTTTCCACACCCATATCAAACTCATAATTCGTTGTTTGTTCTAGATTAGGCGTACCTACTGCATTACCCATACTCCCTATCCAATACAGTTCTTTCCCATCTGGTACACGTGAAGATTTACCAAAACCTGCAAAATATTTAGTATTTTCATCGGCAAGATAGGTTCCAAATATATAGGCGCTTAATGCATCATAATCATTAGATGCTTGTGTAGGATTGGCTGAAGTAATTTCTGTACTGTCATAACGTAATCCTAAATCAATGTCTATTTTGTTTAAAGAGATTTTATCTTTCAAGAAAAAAGCAATGTTTTTGGTATCAACATCCCAAATACTATGAAATCTTGTAGTAGGGAAAGGTACATCATTTTTAAAATACCCACCATCCCAATTTCTCAAACTATAATCTACGCCTGTGGCAATAGTATGATTTTTAACATCAAAATTATTTTTAACTTTTGCCCCTTGCATTTTAGTGCTAAGAGAATGCGTCACATAAGTAATAGCTCCCATTTTACGGTACTTTGTAGACATAGGATGTGCTACATCTGATTCATACACTTGAACATTTAATTCTTTAGAATATCTTCCTAAGTTGTTAACTATGTATTCTAAATTATATATATCAGAATTATCATACAGTGCATCCATTTTTGAAGAGGGATAAAGCACATTGTCACTTCTGTTGGCAGTATAAGAGAGTTTTAAACGTTGATTTTTTGTAATATCCCAAAACATTTTTGCCATAAGTGTTTTTTTGGTGTAAGCATCTTTGTTTTGGTATTGTGATTGATACTGTGTGGCTTTAGGTACTGCACCTGCTACAATTTCACGTCCAATTTGTCCTACAAAATCATCACCATTGCCATCTTTATATTGATTTGCAGTTTCTATTGAACCAGAGAGTAAAAGCCTTACTTTTTGAGTTCCACCACGCAAAGAAAATGCACCTTTTTGGTAAGCAAAATTTCCTACATCTGCGTTAAGTTCTCCTTCAAACTTTTCTTTGGGTTTCAACGTATGCACTTTAATGTCTGCTGAGAGTACACCAAAATCTTCTACGTTATAAGGGCCTTCATTGATTTCAATAAAATCGACATTATTTGTAAGTATGTGTGAAATAGGAGGATCCATTCTATTAGGACAGGCACCGTATACTTTGGCACCATCTATTGTCACATTAATATTGTCCTTTTTTTGTCCTCTGATACGAATATCATTGGCTACTGCTGATCTTCGTATCAAAGAGACAGAAGGCGACTGCTTAAAAAGTGCTTCTCCTAAATCTGCTGATTTAATATCAACCCCATTCACATCTTTAATGATTTGCGTGTCTGCTTTTGCTTCTACATCAATAGTACCTAAGTCTATGGATGTGGCACACATCCATGATGTACCCACCCATACTAAAACCATACCTTTTCGTATCATTATTTCCTCTTTTATTGTAACTATAAAATAATGATTACATCATAGTGTTAATTATGTGTTAAATCTATCTTAGTTGATAATGCAATGTAAGATTCACAGTGGTTGGTAAGGAAAAGGGTACATGTTTTACATTGATAGGAAAAGCTTTTTTCACGGCATTACGTGCCGAAGAGTAAAAAACTTTTTTACCCCTTAGGAAGATATTGCTTACTTGTCCATTGGACAAAATGGTAAATCTTACATTTACTGTACCTTGCATCCTTCGTCTTTGAGCAATACGTGGATAGGTTTTATTTCTATTTATTTTTCCTCTAATTTGATTTAAAAATTGATTTTTCTTTACATGGTTTACTTTTTGCACTAAAACTGTTTTTTTAGATTTAGCTACTCTTTTTACTTTTGTTTGTACTCTCTTCTTTTTATGTTTATCGCCCCTATGCTTTGTTTGGTTTCTTTTAACTTTTTTCTTTTTTTTAAGCGTTTTCTTTTTTTTAATGACGCTCTTTTTTTTAGGTCTAACTATTTTTTTGACTAGAGGCTTCGAGATAGGTTTTTTTACCACTGGATTAGGGGATATTCTCTTTTTAATAATAGGTTTTATTTTTTCTTGTTTAGTAACTACCTCAGGTTCTATAGGCTCTTCTTTTTTCTTTGTCTCTTCTACAGGAGGTATGATTTCAGGCTCATAGCTTGAAAGTGAAAAAGAGATGATTTTTTCTTGAGGTTTTATCTCACTATCTACAATAAATGTAGAAAAATGAAAGAAAAAAAAGCCTAGTATTAGGTAAATACAAATCGTACTTATAAAAGAGATAAGAAAACGATGAGCTAGCACTAGAGCCTCTTATATTTTGGTTTATTTAAAAGCTGAGCAAATAACCTTGTCTTTTCGATGAACAAGGTATTATGACTTAAAAATGTTAAATTAGTATTAATTTTTTTAACACACAACTTGCTACTGAAACTATATCTAAATTATATGAGAGAAAAATGAGATGTTTCTCAGTCTTTATTTTTTCCCTTTACCTTTAAGCATCTTTGCCCTTTTCATTCTGAGAATATTCAGAATAGGTATTTGCATCAAAATTTATATTACTTCTATTCGCACCATTTTAATTATTTGAGCTACTTCTTCTGAAGATATTTTGCCTACTTTCTGATATAAAATTTTTGAGTTCTTATCTATAATCAAAATATTAGAAGCATCATCTTTCATCTTCCATTTTTTAACTAAGTATTTCTTCTTATCAAATACAAAAGAAGTGTTTTTAAGCTCTTTTTGTTTTTTACTCAACAGACCCTCCAATATAGCATCTGGCATCCATGTCGCTGCGAGATTTACAATGGCGACCGTAGAATACGCCTTACTATCTACTTCTAATTTATTAAGAGCATTAAGCAATACTTGAGTCTCTTTTCTTTTATCTGGATCCATATAGAGTAAAAGATGTACTTTCCCTTTTAAATCTGCTGAGTGCCAAGGCTTATCATTACGTATACCCCCATTCTCTTTTTTCAATGTGACCTGAGGGAGTGTGTCTCCTATATTTACAGCTTGTATCATTGCCACGATACCTATCCAAACTATCATCATTTTTTTCATTTACATCTCCAATATTTTTTCTTCTTTAACCGTCCAAATAAAAACAATAGGAATAAACACTAACGTCATAAATGTCCCTACTACTAGACCACCAATTGCCACGGCACCAAGAGGAGCAAGTCTTTCTAGACCTATAGCAGCACCTTGTGCAACAGGTAGCATACCTGCTGAGACTGCAAAGGCTGTCATGAGTACAGGGCGTGTACGAATCTTGATAGCTTCTAGCATCGCTTCACGTTTGTTTTTACCTGCTTGTATCTGTTCTATGGCAAAGTGTATCAGTAAAATAGCATTGTTTACAATGACTCCAGAGAGAAGCATAAAGCCCATCATCGCAGGCATAGAGACATGGTAGCCTATAGCAAGCATCGTCCATGATGCTCCTATGATGGTAAGAGGAATAGAGAAAAGTATCATCAGTGATATCTTGATGTTTGCAAACATCACAATAAGT
>QNZW01000162.1 GCA_003978375.1 Sulfurovum sp. | reverse complement strand
AATAAACGTTATAGATCTAGTCTTCATAAGCTGTTTGTTGGAGTAAATCTATTTCATCAAGCGCTTTTCCTGTACCATGCGCTACTGCAAGTAAAGGATCCTCTGCTATATAAACGGGGATTTTCACCACGTCTGAAAGATATCTGTCCAATCCTCTAATAAGAGCACCTCCTCCGGTGAGTACAATACCATTTTCTACAATGTCACCTGCAAGTTCAGGAGGCGTTTGCTCCAACACAGATTGTAAAGCATTGATAATCTCTTCAAGTGAATCTTTAATCGCTGCTCTAATGTGTTCAGAAGTAATTTCTATGGCTGCAAGGCTTCCTTCAAGTTGATCTCTACCACGTACCGTTGTACTCAATTCTTCCTCAAGAGGCACAGCTGTACCAATCTTGATTTTAAGCTCTTCAGCGACACGGTCACCAATAAGTAAGTTAAAATTCTTTTTAATATAATCTACAATGGCTTGATCGATATGATCCCCTGCAACACGAATAGATTTACTTTGTACCAAGCCACCAAGAGATGTTACCCCTATCTCTGTGGTTCCACCTCCGATATCAACAATGAGGTTACCATTTGGATCTTTAATAGGGATACCTGCACCAATCGCTGCTGCCATAGGCTCTTCTATAAGATAAACATAACGTGCACCTGCATTTTCTGCAGAATCTTTTACCGCACGTCTTTCTACTTGTGTAAGTCCATAAGGCACACAAATAATAATACGTGGAGAGAAAAACCCTTTTCTTTTGTGGGCTTTTTCAATAAAATAACGAATCATCATTTCAGTCACTTCAAAATCTGCGATGACTCCATCTTTCATAGGACGAATTGCTTTTATATTGCCAGGTGTCTTACCTACCATATCTTTTGCTTCTTGTCCTACAGCTAAGATATGTTCTTGTCCATGTTTATCATACTGAATAGCAACCACCGAAGGTTCATTAATACAAATACCTTGTCCTTTTACGAGTACAATCGTATTTGCTGTTCCTAAGTCAATGGCTAAATCATTAGAAAATATGCCCAATAATCTTTTAAACATGTTTTTACTTCCTTTTGTGCTTTATTAAGCTGTTTTTTTATTTTTAATATATAAAGGTTTTATACCCGATTGAACTACCTCATTGGTAATGACCACTTTATAGCCACTAAGTTCTGGTAATTCATACATAATATCTAAAAGTATCTCTTCAAGTATAGAACGTAATCCACGTGCACCTGTTTTTCTTTCTATCGCTTGTTTTGCAATCAACACTAAAGCATCATTGTCAAAATTTAGCTCTACATTGTCTATTGCAAACAGTTTTTGATACTGTTTTACTAAAGAGTTCTTAGGCTCTAGTAGTATACGAACCATATCTTTTTCAGAAATTTCACCCAATGTTGCAATAACATGCAGACGCCCAATAAGCTCAGGAATAAGTCCATAAGTAACCAAATCATCTGGCTCAACCATATGTAATAAATTATCTTCTTCTTTTTTAGAACGTTTTTGTTGTCCAAAACCAAGTGTATTTGCACCTAGTCTTCGTTGGATAATCTCATTTAATCCATCAAATGCACCCCCACATATAAATAAAATATTAGAGGTATCAATTTGTATAAAATCTTGATTAGGATGTTTGCGTCCACCTTTTGGTGGAATATTTACAATAGAACCCTCAATCAATTTAAGCAAAGCTTGTTGCACACCTTCACCTGAAACATCACGAGTAATCGAACGGTTTTCACCCATACGAGCAATTTTGTCTACTTCATCAATAAAGACTATGCCTTGCTCTGCACGTACGGGGTCACCATCTGCTGCCATAAGAAGTTTGGTTAAAATATTTTCAACATCTTCTCCTACATACCCAGCTTCTGTAAGATTTGTCGCATCTGCTATAGCAATAGGCACATTTAAAAATCTAGCAATGGTCTGAGCAAGAAGGGTTTTACCCGAACCCGTAGGTCCAATAAGCAAAACATTTGATTTTGCAATCTGTGTATCATTGTTCTCTATATCATCTCTAAAAATACGTTTATAATGATTATAGACTGCCACAGAGAGTGTCTTTTTTGCTTTTTCTTGTCCTATGACATATTCACTTAACATCGTATCAATCTCTTTTGGCGTATAGAGTGTATGTGACTCTATATCTCCATAATCCTCTTCTTGTTCCTCTTCCCCAAATAAAATTTTATACGCTGAAATCACACAATTAGAGCAAATATAAGCATTCTCTCCGGCAATAAGAGGATTCTCTTCACTCTCTTGCGTTTCACAAAAGCTACATGCTTTTTTTATCATTGCTTTTCCTCACTTTTTTTTGTTCTTTTAAAAGGTATTCCTCTTTTAGATGTTTTTATAAATTCACAAAGTCTTTTTACTTTTTCAGATGTTGATCTCTCAAAAAGATCTTTTGCCACACTCTGAAGTGGCTTATCTTGCTCAAAAAGTTCTCTATAGGCAACTTTGAGTGCATTAATATCTTCTCTCTCCATACTTCTACGAAGACCCACAAGATTTAAACCCCTTAAATAAGCACGATTACCTTCTGCCAAACAATAAGGTGGTACATCTTGAGAGAGGGCACTTGCACCTGCGACAGTCGCATGATCACCTATGTGCACAAACTGATGTATAGGTGTCAACCCACCAATAAATACATGATTGCCAAGCTCCACATGTCCTGCGAGTGTTGCACCATTGGCTAAAATACAATTATCTCCCATAATCACATCATGCCCTAAATGTACATACCCCATAAGAAGATTTCCATTGCCAATTTTAGTAACAGACCCGCCACCTTTTGTACCGGGGTTAATCAAGGTAAACTCTCTGATAATATTATTGTCACCGATAATGAGTTCTACTTCTTCACCATTAAATTTTAAATCTTGTGGTATCGTGCCTACAGCAGCGTGTGAAAAAATACGATTGTTTTTACCAATGGTTGTTTTGCCTTCTATCACGGCGTGAGAAGCGATAGTAGTATTGTCACCCAAAATGACACGTGAACCAATATAGACAAATGGACCAACAGAGACATTGTCTCCTAAAATGGCACCATCTTCTATAACTGCTGAGGGATGAATAAATGACATATAAAACCTATTTATCTACAATCATAGCTTTAAGCTCTGCTTGTGCTACGACCTTATCATCTACATAGGCTTTGGCATCAAGTTGCCATACGGCACCTCTATTTTTAAGTACATTGATTTTGTAAACAAGTTGATCACCTGGTGTAACAGGTGATCTAAATTTAGCTTTATCGATACTCATAAAATAGACTACTTTGTTGGCTATCTCTTCTCGAGAAGCATTTGTCATACTCTTAAATGCCAATACACCACCTGCTTGTGCCATCCCCTCTATAATCATAACACCAGGATAAATAGGATGATCAGGAAAATGCCCTTGAAATACAGGTTCTGAGATAGATATATTTTTAAATCCCTCAATATATTCACCTTTTTTTAAGTCTGTAATCCTATCTACCAAAAGGAAGGGATATCTATGAGGTAAAATTTCTTGAATTTCGACAACATTATAAAGCACGAGAAAACCTTTTCAATAACAATTTTGGATATTCTATCTAAAGATTGGTAAAAAATTGGTTATAGTTTTACTAATCTTTCTTTTACATCATCATAGGTTTTACTTTGATAAAGTATTTCTATTTTTTTTGTAGGTATTTCATCAATAATAATGATAGTAGAAAGATCATATATCCCAAAGCCCAACTGTTCACGCAAAGCCACCTCTTTATCAAAGGCAGGAGGGTCAAACATCAATGTTTTAACGCTTGTATATTTTGTTTGCATCAATCTATTATAATCAAACAATGACATCAAACAAACTTCGTCACGATTCATATAATGTATAGGCTCTATTTTATACGCTATTTTGCCTCGTGTATAGCTTTTTTTGAGTGTAGAATAGGGTAAAATATGTGTAGGTACAACTTCTTTATGTACACGCACATACCCAGACATCAAACGCCAATTTAAAAAACGATTTTTGATGATTTTGTAGGGGATATTTTGGGTTTCATATTCCCAGCGTTTTTCATACATTTCTATACGCTCTTCTATAGATTCTGGCTGTATTTGTGCCGATATAGGAAGAAAAAGCTCATCTGCTAGTTTGTCTTGTTGTTCTCTTTGCATAGTAAGCCCAAACAAACATCCACAATAATCTTGTCTATACAATGCATCTTTTTTTGCCAAAATATTTTGTTCTTGTGTACCAGAGGCTTTTCTATAATCAGGTGCCACAAATGTGATATTTTCTTTTTGAGCCAATGCTTCTCCTGCCATTTGGAGTTGTTTGAGTGATTTTTTAGGGCTGGTGAGCAGGGTAGAGGTAAACGTGCTTTCGCCTAGCGTGGCAGCCTTTTTTGCAGAGACTTCAAACCGTCTATCAAAGCAGACACTACAGCGTGAACCTTTTTCAGGTTCATGCTCTAATCCACGTACTGCATTGAGCCAATTTTCCACATCATACTCCCCCTCTATGAGTTCAATCCCAAGCATGTTACAAGAACGTTTTACATCAAGAAGTCGCAAATAATATTCTGAATACGGATGTATATTAGGATCATAAAAAAAACCTATTAATTTTTCGTTTGGATACTCAGATTGGAGTTTTTGTAAAAAATAGTGACTATCAACACTACAACATATATGCACAAGCATGAAATTCTCCAATGATGTTTTATACTATAAATTATATCATTTAAATTGAAGTATAACAACATTATTTTATTTTGCTTTGTGGTGTGTGTGGTGTTAACATTCAAAGAGAAAATATTTTGGTTGACTATCTATTTATCTAAGCAATATCAATGCTTAGATAGCTTCAAACTTATCCAAAACAGCGCTTATCCTCTCCAATCCCTCGCGTATCTCTTCAAAACTACTATGTGTAAAGTTAAACCGTATCTCATCCTTTGCTCCACCAAACTCACATCCAGGTACAAACACCACACCATGAGCCAAACAACGTCGCACCAGTGCCATGGTGTCAACGCCTTTTAACTTACCATAAATAAACATGCCACCTTTGGGTTTGCTATACTTAAAAGTAGGCAGATGTATGTCTAACTGCTCTGCAAAGTAGAGCATTTTCTCTTTATAGGTACTTCTTAGCTGTTCTAAATGTGCTTCAAAATGTGCCGTGTCCTCTAGGTAATGGGATACGATACGCTGGGTGACGCTCGAAGTGTGCAAGTCCATGGCTTCTTTGTAGGCTATGAGGGGTTCTAGTAGTTTTGCATCAGCGCGTATCCACCCTAAACGAAGTGCAGGGGCGAGTACT
>QNZW01000172.1 GCA_003978375.1 Sulfurovum sp. | reverse complement strand
CCATGTACATACATTTGTAGCCCCGTTAAAAGCATCCATGCAAGTAATAAGTGAAATATTGTAAAATAAACCGTATTGAAACTATCACTATGTGTTGAATCAAAATTCTTTGTACGGTTTAGCGTCAATAGATTTACTACCACAGCACCAAATTCTTTCATATTCTTAGCAGTAGGCAAAATCTTTTTATATGGCTTCTCAAAACGAGAAAAAAAGAAAAGATACGCCACTATAATAGATGTCACATCAAAGATAATCGCCACAATAAAGTGTCCCCATCTGTTCCATGCCATCACATACTTATCCACTGCAGGTTCTGCTATCAATGTTTGATAGTATGGAGCTGCAATATACAGTCCTGTAGCAATTGCCACAATCATAGAGACCACATTCACCCAATGGATAATTCTCATCGCTGGGGTCATACGTTTTACTTGTTTATATCCTGATTTAGCCATAACATCCTCCTTAGAATGCACAGGTAGGATCGACTTTATACACAGCCAACTCCTTACCTTTTGTATCTAGTACATGTACTGCACAGGCGATACAAGGATCAAAGCTATGAATCGTCCTAATAATTTCTAATGGTTCTTCAGGATTTGATACTTTCGTGCCAATAAGAGAGGCTTCATACGCACCGATTTCCCCATTTGGTCCCCTAGGTCCTGCATTCCATGTAGAAGGTACAACAGCTTGATAGTTGGTTACTTTGCCCTCTTTTATGTTAACCCAATGCCCAAGAGAACCCCGAGGTGCTTCTGCAAGTGCTCGACCTTTTGTATCGGCTGACACCGTATCAAAATCAAATTCTGTCCATGTACTTAAATCACCTGAAGCAGCATTTTTAGCCAATGCGTCAACCCAACCTATCATTGCATCACCTATCATCTCACTTTCAATAGCACGTGCAGCAGTTCTACCTACAGTTGAGAAAAGAACAGTAAGAGGAAGTCCTGAACGTTTTAAGAAGTTAGTTGCATATTGCTTAGTACGTGCATCACCTGCAACATATCCAACAACAATACGTGCCAATGGTCCTACCTCAACTTTTTGTCCATCATAAAGAGGCGATTTAATCCAAGAATATTTTTCTTGTGTTTTTAAGTAAGCATACCCATCCTCTTTTTTATTGAGTCCTGTATATTTAGGGATGGTTGTTCCCTCATATGGATGTTCGGGAGCACCTGTCCCTTCGTACCATGAGTGTGTAACATCCTCTGTAATTTTGGATTCATCAAGTTCAACCAGATTAGAGATATCTCCGCCAAGTACCAATCCCCGTTTAAAAAAGAGTTCAGCATTATAAAATCCTGTATCATCCAATCTAAAATCTCCATAACTCATATAGCTAAGAATACCTCCACCTGCACCACCAATACCTTTTCCAAGTGCTCCTTTATGCTTGGTTGCATGGAAAGATTGACTCGCATCAGTTGCTTCTTTTGCATAGGCTGTACCTGCCATATAAATATCTGGAAGATATGCACCTTTTACAAATGCTAACGTGTCTTGTAGTATCTGTTTATAGAGTGCAATACGTGATGGATTTTCGATGTCTTGAACACATGTCACGCCACCTACTACAATACTTTGTGGATGTGGACTTTTGCCTCCAAAAATTGCATGCATTTTAGACATATCTCTTTGTACATCAAGTGCTTTAAGATAGTGTGCTACACCAATGAGATTTTGTTCAGGGGTAAGCTTATAGGAATTGTTCCCCCAATATCCATTACCAAAGATACCTAAACGACCCTCTTTTACAAACTTGATGATACGATCTTGAATCGCTTTGAAATCTGCTGCTCCTGCAATACTTGGCTTGTGTCCTGCAATATCTGCCCATTTTTCTGCTTCTGCTGCAGTTGCTTTAGGGTCAGCTTTTGTTGCCTCAATTACATCTACAAAATCAAGAGCATGTAAATGGTAAAAATGGACTAAATGGTCATGCAGATAAAGTGCCCCTTGAATAAGATTACGAACCAATCTTGCATTTTTTGGAATGGTAATTTTAAAGGCATCTTCTACAGCTTCTATACTTCTTTGGTAGTGTGTACCCGTACATACTCCACAAATACGCATTGCCATCAAACCACAGTCTCTAGGATCTCTACCTTTCAAGATAGTTTCTATTCCTCTAAACATAGTAGATGAACTCCATGCATCTGTGATGACATTTTCAGAGTTAATCACCGCTTCTATTCTAAGGTGACCTTCTATTCTTGTGATGGGATCTACAATAATATGTTTATTTCCATTGGCATCTGTTTTATGGAAACCTTTTTTTTCTGCTTCTGCTGGTACTTCTGTTGTTTCTACACCAGCACCTGTAACATTATTTTCTGTTTGTTCATTTATTTCTGGCATTATGCTTCTCCTCCATCTTCTTTTTTACCTGCTATTGCACTGGCTGCTGCATGGATACCAATCCCGATACCCGCTGCTGTTAATAATCCTAAACCAAATTCATCAACAGTCTTTTCGACGCCACCTGTGGGTGCTTTGATATTGGCATTTGCCATGGGTCTTTCATAGGCATATTTGTCCCAAAAATCTGGTTCGGAACACCCAATACACCCACGTCCTACACCAATAGGCCAATTCACACCTTCGTTATAACGGATGATAGAACAGTTATTGAATGTCATAGGCCCTTTACATCCCATCTTGTAGAGACAGAAGTTGTTTTTCGCACCTTCATCACCCCACTCTTCTACATACTCACCTGCATCAAAGTGTGCACGTCTTTCACAGTTATCATGGATACGATATCCAAACGCAAATTTAGGACGCAAAAGAGAATCAAGCTCAGGAATGGTTCCTGTAAGCACAAAGTGTAAGATAACCCCTACCATATTAGATGGATTAGCAGGACAAGCTGGGATATTGATAATCGGCTTACCTTTTACCACATCCATCACACCTACTGCATCTGTTGGGTTTGGTGCAGCTGCAGGGATACCACCATATGTTGCACAAGAACCTACAGCTACTACCGCGGCTGCTCCTTCTTGTACACGATTCAAGTGATCTACAAAGGTTTCACCTTTTGCACCAATGGTACCATACTGTCCGTCCATACCAAGTGGAATGGCACCCTCAACAAAGAGAAGATACTTCCCTTTAAAGTGCTCGATTGCTTCTTCCATCTGTTTCTCAGCTTGGTGACCAGAAGCAGCTTGAAGTGTTTCGTGAAATTCTAAAGAGATAATATCTAAAATAATTTCATCAATCTTTGGTCCATCAGAACGCAAAAGTGCTTCTGAGTTACCTGCACAATCCGAAAGTTCCATCCAAATAACAGGTACTCTATTCATGAGTGTTGCAGCTTCAGCCACTAATGGTGTAAATGAAGCAGGAAGCATCAGCATCGCTGTTGTTGCAGATGCCCACTTAAGAAAATCTCTTCTCTCTAGTCCTTGTTCTTCGACACTTTCTAGAAAGTCCATTCTATTATTAAGAGGTTTAAGCTTTTTTAAATCTTCTATTCTCTTTTGACATAAAAGATACAAATCGTCATAATAGGTATCTCCTTTATTGGTATCAACCTGAGCACTCTCTGCCGTAAAAAGCTTCTTTACGGATTCTTCTCTTGCTTTATTCATAACCATACTCCTTTAGTATTTTACGTTTTTCTTAATAATGATACTATGAAACTGAATAACCATTCATTTGTATATGATAGATTAAATAAGCTTAAACAAAAATGAATATGTATTCATTTTACAGTATATTATTATTTTTTGTGATTTTTAAACATAATTTTTTATAAAGGTAACTTCTAAGGTTATTGTGTGGTACATACAGAACAAATATCAAATGTTCTAAAAATAAATGTGGCTTCTTCTATGGATTTTGAACCTATCATTGCCTCTATAGCTATACCTTGTTCTTCTTGTGTACCATGGCTCAAATTCCATTGTGTAGGGGTAATAATATCATAATGAGTAATTACACCTTGTGTTACAGTTGTCTTATGGATAAGTGTACCTCTTGCTGCCTCTACTACTCCTATACCTTCAAATTCATACATTTTATGATGTGGGTCAATACTACAAGATACTTCATCTATTTTAAGATTTTGTAAAAGATTTTTACTATACTCAAGAAGCTGTGCTACTTCATGTACACGAGCAACAATACGAGTCAGCAGTGAATCTTTATAGCGTTTATGCAAACTTTTTACTATAGGTGTTTTGGCTACCATACCCCGTGCTAGAGGCCCAACTTCATAAAGTCTATTTTTATAAGTCACTGCTTTAGCAACGGTTCCTTTTTGTATAGATTCTTCTACATAACGTGGATCAACATTCGATACATTTGTAACAATAGACTTTCCCGGATGAGAGAGTATACAATCACCAAAAACAATAAATTTATCATGACTCTGCCCTATCTCTGTCATATCATGACTTCCTATAAGGTGCAATATATTTCCAAAATCACCTTTAATTGTATGTAGATTAGAAACAGAATCAATCGCCAAGTACTCATCTAAACTAAGTCCTGTCACCACTTGTTCAAAAAATCTTATACATTCATCTACAAGACTTTGTGCCTGCATGACATCCAAGTGTGTAGGATCACAGCTTACCCCACCAGGTATAGCATAAGAAGAGTGAGGCCATTGTCCCGCGAAAATAGCTAGGGCTTTCGTAATAATAGAAGAAAGATAGACCGCTTTCATAGCATAATTCTCGTCACTTTTTTGACTGACATAGGCTTCAAGTTGTGGGAGTATTGTCATATAAAGCCATTTGATATGGTTTTGTATCAGTTCACAAGAGAGTGTAAACTCTCGTATATCACTCGCTTTTGAAGAGAGCTCTATCTTTGCTCCACTATTTTCATACCCATTCTCTATGGCACGTACAGATGCCAATAGATGTGCATGGTTACAAATACCACAGACTCTAGGAGTAATGACCAAGGCATCACGCGCAGCCTTGCCTTTAAGTATCTCTTCTATACCTCTGTAAAATCCAAAGTTTATCTTGACATCTTCTATCTGACCATCATTAAAAGTAAAATCAAGTTCTGCTTCACCTTCTATCTTTTCTATGAGTTGTTTTATTTGTATTTTTTTCATTTGTCATACTCCAACAACTTTTCAGAAAAACGTTTAATTTTAAAACTTTTTACCACACCTGTAAATGTTAAGTAGGCACGTCTAGGTATACCTAAAGGCATCTTGGCAGGTATACCCATATTGGTCTGTGTAGTAAAAAGAGAAGTTTGGGGAAAATGTGGCTCGGTACATCCAAAACAGGGTGTCCCTGCACGTGTTTTAGAACTTACATCATTCCATAGTATCTTATTACAACTCCCTCTGGTATAAGGCCCTTGACAACCTTGTTCATAAAAAAGACAGCCCTCTTTGAGTCCAAAATTCTTTGTGTCTATTTTCCATTCAAAATACTCATTGCGTGTACAGCCTGTATGTAC
>QNZW01000015.1 GCA_003978375.1 Sulfurovum sp. | reverse complement strand
TCATTAGGAGACGACAGAAATTATTCATTGGTAAGTTTCGATGGAAATTATTTTGCCGGTGGAAATGCAGATAGCCCTAGTTGTGGGGATTGCTAGGTTTTAAAAACTATTAAAGTTTAGTAAATTTTAGGGGGAACTAGTCTGAATTTTGGGTAACACATCATAGTGTCATCTTCTATGATTAAAATTTTCATAATTTATTATACTCTTTAATTTCCCCACTTTCCACATCACGAATATAATAGTTTATTGTGCTGTTAGGATGTTTCTCTTGTATGGCTTTATAGATTTGTGGATCTTTCTGTCCACTGTCGCCAAACATTATCCATTTTATATTGGGGTAAAGCTTGATAAGTTGCTCTATTTTTTGTGTTTTGTAAGCAAATTGGTCGCTAATTGGGTCTTTGTGGTCTCCATGTATTTTTTTAAGTATGAGTGTTCGTTTTGGGAAATGATGATATGTTAAAAAGTTTTCAATAGGTATAAAGAGTTGCTGTGGAGAGCCTGTGAGTATAAAAAGTGTACTAGGTGTATCTTTGGGGTTTTGTGCAAGAATTTTTTGAAATCGTTCTAACATGGTTGGTACTACTTTTCGTTGTTTGTAGTTTTTAAACAGGGTATTTTGAGCAAATTGTATCTTATGCGTGACATCAGATACAATGATTGTATCATCAAAATCAGAGATAATCCCAATAAGTGGTTGTGAATCTATGATTGTTACATTACTCTCATGGATATTGGCATTTTTTTCTATATGTATGTACACTTTTGCATAACCTGTTTTCAAGGCTTTTTGAGTTGTGATATGAAACTCAAAATACCCCTCATCATCCCCTTTGGTTTTAAATTTTTCATGAGTAATAGAGGCATAAATAGTTTGATTTTTTAGCTCATTACCTTCTATTTCTCTAATCTTTCTCCAAAGATTTTTAAACCATCCATCTTCCTTATTTGCTACTTTAAATGGTTTCTTTTTTACCATGCGTCCTTGTATCACAATCTGATGAGTGTTGCCATATGCATGATAGATGACTATATTGTCTTTGGCGTGTAGGGTGGAACTTGATAGAATGAGTGATAAAAGTAAGATTTTCTTAAACATTTTTGCTTTTTTTTATCAAATATACCATATAGCTAAAAAATAGTATACCCATACCAGCCAATGAAAAGAGTATCGCACCATGTGCACCATATATTTTCCAAATCATTCCTGTAACCAATGCACCTAATGCTCCAAAGAGTGCCACACCCCCATAGAGTATGCCATAAACTGTACCTTTGTTATGAGCATGGTCTGAGATATAAGAGCGAAGAGCATTTAAGCTTCCAACAATAAAAATACCCAAAAATATAAAACCTAAAATGATAAAATTAAAATATAAACTTGCCATCGATAAAAAACCAAATATGAAAGAGAGACTAAGTATTTTAACGGCTCCTATCTCATCTATCTTGACCCCAATGCTATAGCTTAGTAACGTTTGTGTGAGATTGAGTAGCACTACAAGCAAAGGAATATATAGGGTATCTATGCCTACTTCTTTGGCTTTGATAAGAAAAAAAGAGTCATTGAACATAAAAAAGACAAATCCAAAATAGACAAACAATAAAGGCAATAATGCATAATCTTTTTTGGGATCAAATACTTTTGTTTTGGCTTTATAGGGAGCATCTTTGACAAAAAATAACACAATTACTACGGCAATTATTCCAGGTATAAGTGTAGATGCAAAGATATTTCTAAAAAGTACCTCACTCTCACCCAAGTAATAGAGTAATCCAAAGACAATGAGGCTTCCTATGAGTTCTCCTGCGATATCCATGCTTTTATGAAAGCCAAATGTGCTGCCACTTTTACCATTGCTATAGGCAGAAATGAGTGAATCTTTGGTCGCAGAACGTACTGCTTTACCCACTCTTTCTACTCCACGTAAAGATGCTACACTTTGCCAAGAGTTACTATAGTAAAGCAGAGGTTTGGTTACAGCAGAGATAAAATATCCTGTAACCACAAAAGGTTTGACGACTTGATATTTGTCACTCAAATATCCAAAAAGTATACGAAAAGCATAAGAGATAAAGGTAGCACTTGCCACAACATAGCCTAATTTGTCTACTCCCTCATGCAGAGTATAGACAATAAACAGAGGCAAGATAGAAGTCACCATACTACTTGCCATATCTGTAAAAAAGCTTACGAATCCTAGGGCTATAATATTTTTGTTTATCATAGATATATTTTACTCTTTTTTATGTAGTATGTACTTTGAAAATGAAAGGACTAAAGCAAGTGAATACGCCTCCCTAAAATCATTTCAAATCATATTTGTTGATTTTATAATCTACAGCTATCTATGATATCTAAGTTTTTATCTCTTTGTTTTGTTTCAACCCCATAGTAACCCAATAAGGTATGAAAGAAATTGTCATGGGAATAATTTCCCTCTTTTGCTTTTTTTTCTAAACACGTTTGGTCAATCCCTTTTGCTTTGGCATACTCTTTTGACATCCATAGGTACCAAGGTACTCTTCTTTGGTAGATGGGTGCTACGAAGTAGGGACTTCCATGTAAGTAAAAACCATTCTCACCAAGTGATTCACCATGATCAGACAGATACATGAGTGCTACATTGTAGCTGTCTGAGTATTTTTCTAGTAGGGCTATTGTTTTTGATAAAAAGTAGTCCGTATAAACCAAGGTATTGTCATATACATTCACCAGTGCTTCGTCTGTACATTTGTCTATATCGCTTCTATTACAAGAGGGTTTAAAATGCTCCATCTCTTTTGGATAACGTAGCCAATAGGTAGGTCCATGGCTTCCTGCTATGTGAAGTGCTATGAGTTTATTTTTATGGTTTGATGTGATGAATGTATCTAAATCTTTTAATAAAAAAGTATCATAACAGGCGTTGTCTTTGCATGATTTTGGGTCGTCGTGCATCGGAATATGTATAGGGTTTAAATGCTTTGCAACACCTTTGTCCCCACCATCGTGGTCTTTCCATAAAATATCAACTCCTGCGTGTTTTAGTATATCCAATACATTATCTTGAGCATTGGCTCGTTCATGTTTGTACTTTTTTCTTGGCATATTAGAAAACATACAAGGTACAGAGACAGCTGTCGCAGTACCACAAGTAGCAACATCTTGTAGGGCTATGATGCCAAGGTTTTTCGTATAGGGGTTTGTATCACGCTTGTATCCATTATAAGATGAATTTTGTGCTCTAGCCGTCTCTCCCAATACCAAAACCATTAAAGTTGGTTTTTTGTTTGTAGAAGCCAAAAGTTTTGCATCTTTACCTAGTGTCAAATAGTGTAATTTTTTAGTAAAATATTTTTTCTTTATATACTTTAGTGTGTAGTAAAAATGTGCTGGATTTATCATCTTGTTTAGATAGCTATTGTTACGCCCGACTGCTGCATAACTCTTGTAATACATCGCATATATTCCAGCTAAAAAAAGCACAGCAAAAATCAACAACATGCTGCGATTAAGTAGGGCTTTTGATATAGATTTTGAGGGTTTTATATTGACAAAAAAAAGAAACAATGCAGGAAGTAACCCCGTAAAAAATACAAACACAATTAAAGAGAGTGAAAGATAGCTAAAAGCTTCTGTGCTATTTGTTTCAAATATATTTACCATCATATCATAATCGTAGATGGCATTATATTTGGCTGCACCATACAAGGCAAAAGAAGAAGCCAAGGTTAAAAAAATCATAAAAGGCTTAAATAGATACGGTATAGACAGCATCGTAAATATAATGATAAATGCACACATAAGTACAAATCCACCAGAAAGAGCAAATAGCATACCACTATCTATTGCCAAACCATAAAAATGCACAAGTAAGGGGTAGTTGAGTATAAAAGCATAGTATGCAGACAAAGCAATGATAATACGCGTCCAAGAGAGAGAAAAGAGTGCTCTTTTTTTATTTGGAAATAAACTTGGCATAAAGACTCCAACATATGATTTAATTGTTTGAAACTTTATACCAAAATATGCATATGATATGTATTAAACCTCAAAGCAACATTTTTGTACGAAAGTATTTAGTTAGTGCAGTAATAGTAGTAAGTTTAGCTTAATATATTCCTGAATTACGATATTGACCTTGGTCTAAAAACTCGATAGGAGATTGTTTATAATAGTAAGGTTTGTTTTCATAAAAATAGGTTTTTGTTTCTATCAGTTTCCATGATTTTGTATCATAGGTTTGTGAAGCGATTAAAAGATGATGTTGGTTGTAGGTATATAATGTTTGCATTGTATTGCTTGTCTCTGAGATGAGTTTATCAAATGCATCATATTGATAGATAACTTGTTCTGCATTGTTGCTTTTCTTAGAAATAAGTTGATTTTTATCATTGTAATCATAATCTATAACAAGTTCAGGAAGCTCTTCACTGGTATCATTGTCAATTCGATGTTGTGAAGTCGTCGCGATGAGTTTAGTTGCTTTATTATTTTCATCAAGTCTATAAGTATAGATAACTTGGTATTGAGAAGTTGCACCATGAAAATTGGATGTGGCATCATTTAAAGTCACCACAGGCAAATCAAGAGAGTCATTATAGAGTACATTGCTATAATTGTATTTTATATTGGCACTAGACATAAAGCCATTTTTTTTCTTTTGGATAAGTTGTTTTTTTTGATTATAAATAAAATATTCTTTTGTCTCTACATTATTGGACATGATATCTTTTTGAATCAATAAATTTTGTTTGTTGTAGGTATAGTTAATGGTTTGCGTGTTTACATCATTGGTATGTGTATATTCTTTTTTGATGACAGTTGAGATACGAGGACTTCGTAGATCATTGCCATTATCTATCACAGCCATTGTATTATGGTCATTTTCGCAAGATAGCATAAAGAGTAGCATAGATGCAAGTAGGCAAAAATTTTTCATTTTTCTTCTTTTTAAGTCAATTTAGATTGTGTAGTAGTGTATAACACATGAAGTATTATCGAACCTTCTGAATATCCTAAATATTCACTAAAGTATAATAAGAAGTATAGCGAAAAAGCATTACCTAAGTATTACCTAGAACGACTCTCTTTCTCTTCTATGCCACTCTTGTCAAAACGTCTAGCAAGTTCTTGTTTGACTCTATCTGGAGAGATATTTCTATAGCCCAAACCTACGAGGGTATGGTAAAGTAAATCAGCACTTTCATAGATGACTTGGGCATCACTCTCTTCATCTATGGCGACACAAACTTCCTCAGCCTCTTCACGAATTTTGCTAAGCATAAGGGCTTTATCATCTAAAAGTTTTTTTGTCCATGATTTTTGCTCTTTGGAAGCATTTTTACGTTCGAGAATAGTATGATAAAGTGTGTCTACTACCCCATAAATGGCATCTGTGTCTACCTCTTTGTCTAAGATAATTTTATCTTGCATTACAGAGGTAAAAAAACAACTTTTTCTTCCTGTGTGACACGCCACG
>QNZW01000013.1 GCA_003978375.1 Sulfurovum sp. | reverse complement strand
CACCTATATAAGAGATATGGACATAGACATCATATCTTTGAAGAGGCGTTGATTTTCCTATAACAGCACTTAGTGTATCGATACAGCTTTTTTTTGTTTGATTGTGCTCAGTCAATGCCATGACAGCATATGAAGTATAGCTTTGTGCCCACAAGGCAGCTTGTTCTTTTTTGTATTGAGAGGCGGTCTCGCTTGTGACTTTGCTCGAAAGACTCAATGTAAGCAGTGCCATACTAGAAAGAAGTATAAGCATAATCATCGTTGAAAGAAGTGAAAATGCATTAGAGTATGGATATTTTTTCAATGAAATACCACCTTTTTTTGGCAGGAAGTGACTGCAAATTTTGTCTCTTTGTTCTCTTGTATGCAAAGGGTAAAAGAGGTATGATTTGTATCATGTGTAATCGTAAATTGTTTGACATTCTTTGCCAAAAGAGATTTAGAAGTTTTATCTAAAGAGCTTAAAGCAAGAGGGGTAAAATGATAATACAAATAAAGATTATTCTCCTCCAGCACTACTGCATAGGCGCTCCAAGCTAAAGTATAATGTTCCACAAAAATACGAGGTACTTGGGATAGAGTGATATATTTTTTGGTAAACGCTTGAATACTATAGCCCTTGTTATCTGTTGCAAAATAAATATACGCATCCAAGATACTTTTTTTATGCATAGAGAGGTTTTGAATAATGCTATTGGCAAGATGAAGGTTAGAAGCAGGGGTAAAAACTGTAGTGCCATGAGAGCGATTGACATCACAAACGCCACTCCATCCACCCCTTAAGTCATTTTGTGATGTGATACTCTCAAAACCATCCATATCAGCCCCTACCCATTGTAGTTTGTTGGGTGTTATGTGAATGGTAGAGGCAATAGCATACTGCAAACGATTTTCTATCTGCATGGATACCATTTGGGCGATAATCGAAGCACGATGTTGAGTACGTTGTAGAATATAGTTACCATAAATATTAGCAATCATCTCTGCACTAAAAGATGTCATAATGCCCAAAATCACCATCACAAGTAGCAGTTCAAGCAGAGAAAAAGCAGCTTTAAATCTTGGCATTAGTGTGTTGTAAGTGGTATAGCAGTAGTCAAGCATTTAAATGCTTGTAAAATAACTTTTTGCTGACTTGTTTTGTCGGTATGCGTTACGACGATATTTTTGATGTGTGTAGGTAAGTGTGAAAAGGTAGGTGTATAAAAGATATGTTTACCTTGAAATGTTTGAACACGAGCGTAGCTTACTTGTGCCTTAAGCAGATCACTTTTGTTTATGGTGTGTAGCATTTCCCATGGTTTATGTAGAAGGTGTTGCATAAAAAATGAGGCACGATTGACCTCTCCTTGTGCCACAAATGCAAAAGCACTTTGTGTGCTTTGTTGTAAAATCATAGGCACAGATAAGACAATAATCCCCATCACAACAAGTGCAACAATAAGCTCAATCATTGCAACAGCAGGACGCATAAGTACATCATACATAAAATTCCCCTCCCTAAAAAACCAATATTACTATAATTATACTAAATTTTCTAAAGCTAATATGTTTTTTACATACATTGAGATATGATAAGGATAATAGATTGAAATATAGAGGTTAAGTATGTTAAATTTGAAAAGAATTGTTTTATGGAGCGCAGTATTTGCTTTTGTAGGATGTACAAATAACAATAATACAGACGAAGTAGCAGAGTTTAATAAACCTGCATTGTATTGGTACAAGAAGATAGGTGCTTCGATTAGTGATGACAATATGGACAAGGCAGATGCCTATTATGTGTCATTAAAAAGTGAACATATACGCTCTCCATTGATGCCAACAGCGATTTTGAATCTTGGGTATGCACATATGAGCGATGAGAGTTATTTATTGGCAAATTATTATTTTGATGAGTACAATAAACGCTATGGTGAAAGTGATAATCGTGAATACATTGATTTTATGAAACTTAAAGCAGATTTCCTTGGTATCAAAGAGGTATATAAAGACCAAAAGCTCATTTTGGAAAGTATTCAAAGTGCAAAAACTTACATTTATAGATATCCTGGATCTGAGTATGCACCGTTAGTCAATACAATGCTTGTGCGTTTGCATATGAGTCTTTATTTGTTGAATGAAAATATTGCAGCACTTTATGACCGTACAGGTAAGCCAAAAGCCGCGAAGATATATAGAGCTAAAAATGTTGGTTCAGTGGTTGAAATCACTGATATTACTGCACCGAAAAAAGGGATAGTTGGTAAAATATTTGATTAACCTTATATTGCTAAAATACCACCAATTTTAAAAGCAAATTTTTTTTGCTTTTACTCTCATATACATAAATACTTAAAGGAATAAACCTATGCAACTTAGTGATTATGATGCATTTCCCACTACTTTACCCATTGTCGTAGAAGATGAACTTTTTTTGTATCCTTTTATGATAAGCCCTATTTTTTTAACCCACCAAGAAGATATAGATGCGGCCACAGAAGCCATGGAAAAGAACTCTTTGCTTTTTGTCACTTCCTCTAGAGAGGGCAAAGAAGGACTAAGAGATTTTGATGCAATGTATCCAGTAGGTGTTGTGGGTTCTATTATGCGTAAGGTACATATACCAGATGGACGTGTGAAGATACTTTTTCAAGGACTTTCTCGTGCTAAGATAGTCAAACAAGTAGAAGGTGATGTGAACCGTGCAATGGTCGATATTGTTAAATTAGATCACTTTAATAAACTTAAAACAGATGCTCTTATGGATATTTTGCGAGATAAAGTAAAAAATCTCTCTTCTGTGAATAGTGCTTCTTTTCCTGCTGATTTAGTACGTACGATAGAAGAAAATGATGAGCCACAGCGTATTGCTGATCTTGTCTCTTCTATGTTGAAACTTGATAAAAAAACGGCATATAAACTGTATATAGAACCAAATATAGAAAAAAGAATATTGGCATTAATTGATGTCATTACTTCAGAGATAGAAGCATTAAAAATACAACGTGAAATACGCACAAAAGTCCATAGCAAAATAGAACAAACCAATAAAGAGTATTTTTTAAAAGAGCAACTAAAAGAGATACAACAAGAGCTTGGGATGGACACCCAAAGAGAAGAAGAAATAGCCAATTTTAGAGAAAAAATTGCAGCCCTTAAGCCACATATGCAAGAAGATGCCTTTAAGGAGATAAGCAAACAACTTGATCGTTTTGCACGTATGCACCCTGAGAGTGCAGATGCCAATGTTTTGCAAAGTTATTTAGAGTGGGTACTTGAACTTCCTTTTGGAAAAATGACAAAACAGAATTTAAGTGTAGACAAAGTAGCAAATGAACTTGATAAAGATCATTACTCCTTAGAAAAACCAAAAGAACGTATTGTCGAGTTTTTTTCAGTGCGAGAATTAGCAGAGCTTAGAGGCATTAAACAAAAAGAGACCAATGGGGTGATTTTGTGTTTTGCAGGACCTCCCGGTGTAGGTAAAACGTCACTAGCAAACTCTATAGCTACGGCGCTTGGTAGACCACTTGTGCGAATGGCATTAGGTGGACTTGAAGATGTCAATGAACTTCGAGGACATAGACGTACCTATGTGGGTGCCATGCCAGGGCGTTTGGTTCAAGGGCTTATCGAAGCAAAGAGTATGGATCCTGTGATTGTACTAGATGAGATAGACAAAGTAGGTCGTAGCATGAGAGGTGATCCTACAGCTGCACTCTTAGAGATACTTGATCCTGAACAAAATAGTAAATATAGAGACTATTATCTTAACTTCAATATAGACCTCAGTAAAGCTATCTTTATCGCTACAGCAAATGATGTAGGACGTATACCTGCACCACTACGTGACAGGATGGAATTTATAGGACTTAACTCCTATACACCTAAAGAAAAATTTGAGATAGCCAAGCGATATCTTATCCCTCAAGAGCTTAAAAAACATGCATTAAAGGCCAGAGAATTTTCCATCTCAAATAAAGCATTAAAATTGCTCATAGATGAATATACAAGAGAGGCAGGTGTAAGAAATTTACGTCGCAAAATAGCAGGGCTTATGCGTAAAAGTGCACGTATTCTTTTAGAAAATAAGAAGAAAGAAAAGATTACAATTAATAAAAAAAATATAGAGGCATTTGCAGACAAGAAGGTCTTTGAAATTTCTACGGTACACACCCAACCTCAAGTAGGTGTGGTCAATGGACTTGCCTGGACAGCTGTAGGAGGTGATGTATTGACCATTGAAGCGATTAAGATCAAAGGAAAAGGTGGATTACAACTTACAGGAAGTCTAGGTGATGTGATGAAAGAGTCTGTGCGTATCGCACACTCAGTGGTAAAAATATTGATCGATCAAGGACGTTTGAAAATTTCCTCTTCTCTTATTCCTCATACGAGCAAAGAGAAAGAAGAGCGCATACACGTAGATGCCAGTGAAGTCTACAAACGTTTTGATTTGCATATTCATGTACCAGAAGGGGCAACACCTAAAGATGGTCCGAGTGCAGGTATAGCAATGGTTTCAGCCATAGCGTCTATACTCTCTGATAAAAAAATAAACAATCAAGTAGCTATGACAGGGGAAGTGACCTTGACAGGAGAAGTACTTCCTATAGGTGGGCTAAAAGAAAAACTTATTGCAGCCTATAAAGCAGGGGTTAAAAAAGCATTAATTCCTATGAAGAATTATGAACGTGATTTAGAAGAGATTCCTAATGAAGTGAAAAACAACCTAGAAATTATAGGTGTTTCTCATGTAGATGAGGTCTTAAAAGAGGTATTTGTCAAATAGTTTGATACTTTGCTCTTTGTGTCTCTATGCTATGTTTTATTTGATCTTTTGATTGTCTAGCTGTAATAATACTTAAGTGATTAAATGCGTGAAGTAGTTCATTATCTAAGAAGTCATTATCGGTAAAGATAATACCATACTCGTTAGAACGTAAGGCATAATGTAAATCGTCTTTGTTATTTACAGGGGTGTAGGTATAGCCTAAGTTGTCTAAGATTTTAGTAAGAATTTTTTGTTCGAGTGCAAACTTTTTTGCTACTAAAATTTTTGTAGGTGTTGGTAGAGGTGTCTCTTTTTTGATGACACGTTCTTCTTGTTTTGGTGTAATAACAGTGGTCTGCGTCTGTGAAAGAGAAGTTTTTTTCTCTTGATATGAATTTACATGAGAAGCTTTTTCTACTGTAGAATCCAACACAAGGCGTTCTTTTTCAGATAAGAAAGTATTTAAAATATCTTGTAACCTGTCTGCTTGTATCGGTTTATGTAAAAACGCATTGATACCATGGGGCAGAGAGGATGGTTGAAGGTTATCTATCAACGCAACAATAGGAACATGAGGCATATGCTCATCTTTTTCGAAATCCATAATCTCTTGTGCGACTTCTTTGCCTTGCATAACAGGTAAATCCATATCCATAAAAATTAGATTGTATGTATGTGTACGTCTTTTTTCAAAAGCTTCTAAACCATTGTG
>QNZW01000020.1 GCA_003978375.1 Sulfurovum sp. | reverse complement strand
CCTGCAATAATAGGTTTAGTTTCTCAAAAGGATAGGTTTCAAAATACATACAAGGCCTAATTTTTTCGAAATTATAACGTAGTTGCTATAATCTTATAATAAAGGCTGATTTATTCAGCTTTTTATGCACTATTTCTAAAGCTTTTGCAGCATCCTCTTGTGTACCAAAAGCCCCTATGAGTACTTTATAAGTATCTGTATGTCGTACTCTATATCTAAGTCCCAAACGCTCCAATTGCAACAAATATGCTTTGCTTGGTTGTGTTTCAAAAGAGCCTACTTGTACATAATATCGTGTGCTATCTTTTGTAGAAGCATATGTCATATTTGTCGTTGTTACCCTATTTTGCGTGGACAAATGTTCAACACTTGATTCTTCTATAGACTTTTCTTTATGGTTGACTAGCCATTTTATAATATTATTTTGAAGTGCTGCTGCCTTCCATCTTCCTTTGTTGGTTTGTACCAGTATCACCACCGTGTAAAGTTTTCCTTCTTTGTTTTTAACATAACCCCCTATGTTTTTTACATGTTTAAGTGTACCTGTTTTCATCCAGGCTCTGTTTTTTACCACTGTACCACGAAAACGTTTTTTAATCGTACCATCAACCCCAGCTATAGAAAGTGTATTCATCCATCTTTGTCCATAGCGTTCATAGGCATTGTCAAACATATCTGCAAGTAACTTTGCTGAGAGTCTAGAAACACGAGAAAGTCCCGAACCATTATCTATAATAAGCCCATCTTCTCGCAAAGCACCATTCTTTTTCAATATTGTGATAACGGCATTTCTACCTCTATTTAAGGTAGAAGGTGCGCCATAGATTTTTGCCCCCAAAAAGAGTAAGAGATGTCGTGCATAGAGATTGTTACTTTTTTTGGCTGTCTTAGAAATAATCTGTTCTAAAGGTTGTGAATAATGGGTAAACAATACCTTAGCATTGGGTGGAATTTTACGTAAACGTAAATTTCCCATTATTTCTATACCCTCTTTATGTAATTTATCTTTTAGTGCATAATAAAAAGAAGCATAGGGTTTGGTGACCACTTTACAAATATTTCGTAAGCCACAACGGTTAGAAATTTTACCTTGAAGCAAAACCGTAGGCATCGCTTTATTTTCACTAATCTTGATACCTGGCCAAGAGTATCTTCCTCTACATGGCTTATTCACGCGTTGTAGTTTATTAAGCACTCTATAGCTTCCATCGGGACTTTTTTTAAAGACATCATTATGGTTTGGTGCTACACAAATAGTACTCACACGTTCATTAAACATCATCGCATCTGGCATAGCATTATAAGGACTATAAGGATTTTCATCGAAATGAGAACTATTCGATGAGCTCACTCTAAAAAAACTACGGTCTATAATAATATTACCTTTGATTCGTCGTATGCCTTGTGACTTTATCTGTTGCACAATTGAGTGTAAATCTCTTGATTTTAACGTAGGATCTCCATACCCTTTTATAAGCAAATCTCCATTTAATACACCATTTTGTACATTTCCTGTCATATAAAATCTAGTCGGGAAACGGTAATCAAAACCCAAAGTTAAAACAGAAGCATAGGTACTAAGTACCTTAATAACAGAAGCTGGACTTCTGCTTGTCGTTGCATTTAAAAAAGCAAATATATTCTTTTCATTTCCTGCTTCTTTTATGTATATACTTATATCTTTTTTTTCTATGCCTGATTTACGAACAATCTCTTCTATGCCCTGTGGCAATGAAGCATATAGCCAAACAGACAACACTACATATAGTGTACCAATTATTTTCAAATTCTACTCCTGATGTATATCTAATACAAATCTCTAAAAATTTTTAAAAATCTACTTTTTCTTTTGCACTCTCTATCATAGCCACTGCAATCGTATATATATTTGCAATCACTGCACCTATCACCAAGCCTGTAGCCAACGTATGGTTGTTATAAAATTCTAAAGCAAAAAATGCTGGAATAAGATGCAAATCTGCTACCAATGATCCAGCAAGTAATTCTGCAGATAAAAGATTACGTACCCCTATTTTCATAAAGGTAGAAACCACATTCACTGATCCTGCTATAAACAGTGCTACAACTGAATGTTCATATAAAAATGATGCTGATGTCGTCAATGACATCAACGAAAAAAACATATAAAAAACTTTACCCCAATCCATAATCTAATTCCTTTTAAATCCTATAAACTACATTGTGCCATTTTCATACATGGCACGCATTTTTTCTTTCTCTTTTTCACGTTTAAGTTTTTCTGCTTCTTTAAGTCTATACTCTGACACAGAAAAACCTAACCACATCAAAATCGGTGATGCCACAAAAATAGAAGAATATGTACCTATAATGACTCCTATAAGTAAAGTAAATGAGAATCCATGAAGAATCTCACCTCCAAATACAAAGAGGGTCAAGACCACAAAGAATGTAGTCAATGATGTCAATACTGTACGTGAAAGTGTACGTGTAACAGACTCATTTATAATTTGTGCTAAATTTGGGTTTTTGATGGTATCCAATCCTTCACGAATACGGTCAAAAACAATAATCGTATCATTGAGTGAATACCCAAGTATTGTAAGAATAGCGGCTAAAATATCAAGATTTATCTCCACACGAAATAGCACAAGCATTCCCATAGTAATAGTCACATCATGCACAAGTGCCAACACTGAGGCAACAGCAAAACGCCATTCAAATCTAAATGAGACATACATAAGAATACCCAATATGGCAAGAAGCATAGACATGAATCCCTTTTCACGCAATTCTGATCCTACTTTTGCTCCTACCATATCTACCCTACGTACTTCAAACTTGCCTGTATTTTGAAGTAAATTTCGTACTTTATCGCCTACATCTTCACCTAATTTTTTAGAAGACATTTTTGTTTTAATCACTATCTCATCGTCACTACCAAAGTAAGTAACCGTAGCCCCTTTATAGGCTTTATCTGCATCTATTGCTTCTCTTACTTTTTGGATAGGTGCCTTATTTTCATATTTTACTTGAATCAGCGTTCCACCTGAGAAGTCAATCCCATAATTAAAACCTTTTACAAAAATAAGTGCCAAAGCAATCAAAACCATTGTTAAAGAAAACAAACCTAAACGTTTGCTTTGACTCATTAAATCAAGAGGTTTTTTATATTTAAACAGTTCCATTATTTTTCTCCCTCTAATTTAATACCAAACCAATAATTGGCCTTGCGTCTATCCATTTTGGGCAACAACCATTCATATAGACCATGTGTACCTACAATAGCTGTAAGCATAGAGGCTAAAATACCTATACTCATCGTTAAAGCAAATCCTTTGATTGCTCCTGTACCATACGCATATAGTACAACTGCTGCAATCAATGTTGTGACATTTGCATCCCAAATAGCACTAAAAGCTTTATCGTATCCCTCTTCTATCGCTTTTGGGATTGATTTTCCTTGGTGCAATAATTCACGTATACGTTCATTGATAATGACATTAGAATCGACTGCCATACCCACCGTAAGAACGATACCTGCCATCCCTGGCAAAGTAAGCGTTGCCCCAAACAGTGACATAATCGCAAGAATCAATATGAGGTTCACAATAAGTGCTACATCGGCAATAATGCCTGCAGTTGCGTAGTAAAAAATCATAAACAAGACAACCAACACAAAACCTAAAATCAAAGCAAGCATACTGGCATGAATACTATCAGCTCCAAGACTAGGACCTACAGAACGTTTTTCCATTACATATACAGGTGCTAGTAACGATCCCGAACGTAAAGCAATCGCAAGATCATGGGCTTCTGAGAGTTTAAATCTTCCAGAAATTTGTACATGACCTCCTCCTATACGTTCATGAATATTAGGTGCAGAATAAACTTTATTGTCAAGAACTACTGCCATACGTTTACCCACATATTTTCCTGTAAAATCACCAAATATCTTAGCGCCTTGACCATTGAGTGCAAAGTTAATGACGGGTTGGTTATTCTTATCAAACCCAACTTTTGCATCTGTTAGCATAGAACCATCAAGTACAGGAATCGCACGTAAAAGATATTTTTGTGGACTATTGACATCAGGGAGTATCACATCTCCAAAGCTTTTTGCCTCTTTTTGGCTCATGCTATTGACCCTTGCTATTCTCTCTTCATCTACTGCCATAAGTTGCAAATGTGCAGGTCGTGCAATAAGTTCACGTATACGCTGTTCATCTGCTTGTGTTTTAATACCAGGCACTTCTACTAAAATTTTATCCTCACCTTGTTTAGCTACCGTTGGCTCTGCAAGTCCAAAGGCATCAAGCCTATTTCTGATGGTATCTACTGCTTGTTTAATGGCATTATGTTTTGTACGTTGCATCTCTTCTTGTGTCATAGAGAGAGAGAACTTCAAACCATTTTCATTTAATACAATCCCTTCTAACTCTTTTTCAAGAAGTGCTTTTGCTTTAGGTACCTCATCTTGATCGAGGAGCTCAAAAGTAATCTTCTTTCCCTCCACTATACGAAGCTCATCAAAAATAATCTCTTCATCATCAAAAAGATATTTTACCGATGCTGCCATAGATTTGATACGCGACTCAATAGCGACATCACTTTTGATACCCAAAAGCATATGCAAACCTCCTTGAAGGTCAAGTCCTAAAGTAATTTTTTTACCACAGGTTGCATTTTTGTTTTCCTCTCCTGGTTTACTGCTACATTGAATACTTACAAAATTTGGAAGAGAAAAAGCAATCCCAAAAACTAAAGCAACAATAAAAAGTACCAGTCTATAATTAAGCTTTTTCACCAATTTCAACCTTTTTTGATACATATGCTCTGTCTAATTTTACAATAGTGTCATCGTTTAATTTGATTTTGATAAAATCTTCTTCAGATTTAACAATAACAGCAATCAACCCACCTGTTGTGATAATTTTATCACCTTTTGTAAGATGTTCTAACATCTCTTTGTGTGCTTTTTGTGCTTTTTGTTGCGGTCTAATAATTAAAAAATAAAAAATAGCAAATAAAATAATAAGTGGCAAAAATGAACCAATTACGCTCGCTTGTTGTTCCATAAGGACTCCCTTTGAATAAAATTTGGCTACATTTTACCACCTTTGATATAACAAGAGGCTTGATACTCTCTGTTTGTAGTGCAATGTTTATCTACCTCAATTACTGGCATTTTTCCTTCCCCTTAATAGATACTATTTTTGCCATCTTAACACTCTATTTTTTATTGTTGTCAAATCAGAGAGTTTGGTTCTTTTTTGGTGTTTTTATGGCTATACTATGGTTTTACTGGATTGGATTAAGCCTTGAACATTATGGCTATGGTTGGGGTTTGCCTGTGGGTATTTTTCTTGTTTCACTTGGGTATGGTATCCTCTTTTATATCTTCGCTTACATCAGCAATTTTCTTTCAGATAAAACATCTTTGCCCTCTTTGTTATTTAAAGCTCTTTTTCTTTTGGGTTTTAGCTATATTCATCCTTTTGGCTTTGATTGGTTTAAGCCTGAATTGATGTTTGTAGAGAGTTATATTGGCATCCAAAAATGGCA
>QNZW01000086.1 GCA_003978375.1 Sulfurovum sp. | reverse complement strand
ATAACAAGAGTGCTGCTCTTCTTGAGAGATTTTTTTATGATAAATTATTTTTTTAGTGGCTATTTCTGTGATGGCAATAGAGCTGTCATCACAAGAACTTTCTATGCTTAAAATCATGATATTCCTTGTAGGGTGTTGTGTCCCCGCAACACCAAATTAGCATACCAATTAATGGTGTTGTCATATGACAACACCCTACAATTTTTTATCATGTTTTTCTCCTATAACTAATTGCTCTATCAGTTCCCATTTTCCATATCCTGAGTCTGCATTGATATGTCCTGCATTGTGTATGATGCTAAAGTCTGCATCATAGTGTGAAGCCATCTCTTTTGCTTCATCGAGTGTTACCCATGGGTCATTATCTGAGACTAGGATATAGACCTCTTTTGCATAGATATTTTTTGGTAGAGGGCAAGGGAAAAAGGTTTTAATGGTTTTCTCTTTGGTTTTTAGGCTTGGAGGAGAGACCATGAAAAGCCTTTTAATTTCAGTCATGTTACTCTCATTACAAAGCCAAAACCAGAGGGTGTTAGCAAGAGAGTGGCAGACTACAGTATCGGGTTTGAAGTCATCTAGTATCTGCCCCACCTGTTTTATCCATCTGTTTTTAGTGGGAAAATGACAATTATCCAGCAATGGGAAAGAGACTGTACCATAGTTTTTGGCTATCTTACATGCAAGTTTGGCTTGCCAGTGTGGTGCATCTGAACCACCCCAACCATGGAGAATGAGCGTTTTCATGATAAAACTTTTGTAGATTCAACATAGGCTCTTACCTCTGTATCTATCTCTATAATTTCATCAATATTTTTAGCCTTAGCATCTCCAAACTTTTCATAGGCATCTAAAACGATGTCACTCATTCCAAAAAAGCTACACTGTTCTTGTTGAAACTTCTCTATGGCTACTTCATTGGCTGCATTGACGATGACACCTAAATGAGGGTTGTTTAATATATGCTCTTTAATGTGCCAAATAGGGTAACGCTTTGCTTCAATTGGCAAAAATTCTAAGCCTCCGATGCTTAATAAATCAGTAGGAGGAAGGATCTCTTCTGTCACCTCACCTTGTAGTGCAAAGGCAATAGGCAGTTTCATATCTACCCCTGCCAAATGTGCAGTAGTAGAGCCATCTTTAAACTCGCATAAAGCATGAATGATAGACTTTTTTTCGATGACTGCATCAATATTAGAGGTACCAAAAAGCCATTTTGCCTCTAAAAGTTCGAAGAGTTTATTGGTCATAGTGGCTGAATCGATGGTGATTTTATTGCCCATGGACCAATTAGGATGTTTGAGTGCATCCAAAAAGGTAGCATCTTTCATTTTGGCTAGTTCCCATTCTCTGAATGCACCACCACTTGCAGTGATATAAAGCTTGGAGAGAGGACGCCCATTCATAAGATACCAAAGCCCAAAATGTTCACTGTCAATAGGCGTAATATGTGACATATCGATAAACTCACCAGCCACCACCAAAGACTCTTTATTGGCAAGGGCTACGCGTTTGTTTAGGCTTGTAGCTTTGAGTGTGGGAGCGAGTCCTGCATACCCTACCAAAGCATTCACAATGGTTTGACTCTGTGACTCTTCAATCAGCGTGAGTATAGCTTCACTTCCGCAACGTACATCATGATGGTTGACTTTGTGCTTGTCTGCTTGGTTGGCAATGACTACTATTTTAGGATGATGTTGGGCTATTTGTTGGTTAAGAAGTGCAATGTTTGATCCAGCAACCATAGCTTCTATAGAGATATTGTAACGTTTGGCAATGATGAGGGTGTTGACCCCTATAGAGCCAGTAGAACCTAAAAGAACAATAGAGGACATGGTATCATCCAAAAAACACTAACCTGCTTATAAAAATGCACGTAGGGCAATCACCATCATCGGTGCAGCAAAGAGATAGCCGTCTATTCTATCTAGCATACCTCCATGCCCAGGTAAAATGTCTCCAGAGTCTTTGACACCTGCTTCACGTTTGAGATAAGATTCAAACAAATCTCCAAAAACTGAAGATGTAGCAGTCATAAAAGTAACAATCAACGCGACCCAAAATGGTGCAATTTCAAGACCGATATAGGTACCAAAAATGCTTGCAATGATAATGCCCCCAAAGACACCTTCAAGTGTTTTGTTTGGGCTGGTATCAGAAAACTTTGTTTTCCCCAATGCTTTACCTATAAAATAGGCTCCCGTATCTGTCAGTGTTATAGTTATGAGTAGCCATAACATTGCCTGTACACCAAAGTCTTTGTAGAGGATAAGAAAAAAGAGTATGCCTGAAATAGGATAGAGAAAAGGCAAAATAAGTCTTTTGTCAAAGTTATGTAAATAAGCAATAGCAGACCCAAAAATAATCGCCACAAGAAAAAAGAGATCATCAGGATTGGGATAGACATAAGCAAAAATCCATAAAAGTACAGCCCAAAAATAAGCAGAAGGAGAGACAAGTTTAAAAAGTTTCATGGCTTCATAAAACGCAAAAATATAGATAATTCCCAAAAATGACCACATAACAAAAAAATTATCTAGCCATAGGATAGTCCCTACAAGTAGGAGTAATCCAATACCAGTAAGTGTGCGTTGTTGTAATGAAGTTAAATTTTTAGACATGGCAATTCCTAAAGAAAGTATATAAAATAATGGATGATTATAACACGAGTTGGATTATACTCTGATTTCTATACCCTCTTTGGTGACAAGTATGGTTTCATATTTGTTATAAAATACATTTGAGCCTTCTTGCATTTTCACAAATTTGCGTTTGGTATAATCTACTTCATAATCTCCCGCATTTTTAACAGAAAAGTCCACACAAAGTTTGGCTGCAGCCTCTATGACAGACTCTGGTAAATTTTGTTTGTCAGTGCGTATAATCACATGGCTTGAAGGCACACCTCTTATGTGCATCCAAACATCATTGGCTTTGGCAAGTTCAAGAAGTTTTTGGTTTTCTTTGGCATTACGACCTACCATGACTTTGTAATTTTCTATCCAAAAAAGCTCTCCCTCTCGTAACTTCTCTTTTTTTCGTAAAGATTTGGCACGTTTTGGCACTAAAAGTTCTAGCTCATAGGGGGTATTGGCTTGTTCAAGTGCGTAGTAAATATTTTCATAAAATGTTTTTTTAGAAGAGAGATTTTCTTGTTCTATATGTACATTTTTAGCCTTTGCTTTTGCACGTTTAGAGAGGTTGAAATAGTAATCGGACATACGGTTAATTTTTATATTTTTTGGTAAAGGGATAGTGACTTCTTTTCCTTCAAAGTCATAGGTTTTAAGCTGGGTGTCATAGGGCTTAATTTGATATAAGTTTGATAAAATGAGATTTCCAATATTGCTATGTTCTTTAGATTGTAGTTCCAGTTTTTCTTTGTTGGGGAGTTTGCTTAAGAGTTGTTCAAATTTTTTTATCTTTTTGGCAATGGTTGAGCGTTTTTGTTTTTTTAACTCTTGTAGGCGTTTTTGCTGAATTTGGCTATATTTTTCTTCAAGTAAATGGTCTATATCTATAGGGTGTTGTGCCCCTGCAACACCGTCTTTGTTTTTTTGATTATTGAAAGTGTTTTTGGGAGACAAGACCTTTTGAGGAGGGATAGCTAGGAGTTGCATGCCTGGACGTATTACTCTAAAAGAGCTATCTGCATCTATGTGTCTAAGTGCTTCGATGATGACTTCATTGTCGTCAATGAGTATGGCATTGGTATTTTTGCCTGTAAATTCTAGTTGTAAATAGATAATTTTGTCTTTATAGCTACTTTTTGGTGCAATGGTAAATCGCAATATGCGGTCTTCATTTGGCACATCAACAGCCATGAGTTTGGCACCACCAAGTAGCGAATGTAACAGTGTGTCAAAAGGTGCATTATATCTTTGCAAAGGTCTTTGACTGGGTGCTTTGTAAATAAAGCTATGCCCACGCGTCATATTGAAAAAATAACTCTCTGATTTATCAAACATAATCTCTAAGGTATTGTCCTCTATACGTCTTGCACGAGAGATAAAAGTAAAGTTGTTGAGACGTTGGGCGATGGCTTTTAGTTCGTAAAGTTTCATACATGAGTCCCTTTGACTTTTATTTATAACGAAAAGAGGGTGCAATTTTTCACAAGCTCAGGACGTTTAAAAGATGGTGAAATTTTAGCATAATTTTATTTTGATATAATTCGCGTAATTATTATCGTTATTTTTAAAGGATACCTTATGGGACAAACATTAACAGAAAAAATATTCTCAGAACACGCTGGGCATAAGGTAAAAGCGGGTGAAATCGTACGTGTAGAGATTGATATGATTATTGGTAATGATATTACCACACCTATTTCTATCAAAGCATTTGAACAAAGTGGTGCACAAAAATTGGCACGACCAGATAACTTTTGTATTGTCATGGATCACTATATTCCTGCCAAAGATATCGCTTCAGCCAATCAGGCAAAAATCAGCAGAGAATTTGCATATAAGCATGAAATGAAGTATTTTTTTGATGAAAAAGATATGGGTATTGAACATGCTTTACTTCCAGAAAAAGGGCTTGTGATTCCAGGTGATGTGATTATTGGTGCAGACAGCCATACATGTACGCATGGTGCATTGGGTGCCTTTGCTACAGGGATGGGAAGTACAGATCTTGCCTTTGGGATGATTACAGGAGGAAATTGGTTTAAGGTGCCTGAGACGATTAAGGTAGAACTTACAGGCAAACCAGGAAAGCATATTTATGGAAAAGATATCATCTTAGAGCTTATCCGTCAAATAGGGGTAGATGGTGCATTGTATAAAGCCATTGAGTTTACAGGAGAAGCTGTACAGTATTTAGAAATGGCAGATAGATTTTCTATCGCCAATATGGTTATAGAAGCAGGGGCAAAAAATGGTATTTTTGCAGTAGACAGTATCACCCAAACCTATTTAGACCAAAGAGCAGAGGCAAATGGTGGACTTAGAGCAACACCTAAAATCCATTCTGCTGATGCAGATGCAACATACGCACAAGTCATTAGTATAGACACAGCAGCACTTAGTCCTGTCATTGCTTATCCTTTTTTGCCTTCTAATGGTAAGCCTATTGAACAAGCTGTAGCAGATGATCTAAAGATAGATCAAGTGATGATAGGAAGTTGTACCAATGGACGCATAGAAGATCTTAGAATTGCAGCCAAAATCATGAATGGAAATAAAGTAGCACGACATACACGTATGATAGTCACTCCTGCCACACAAAAAATCTTATTACAAGCCCAAGATGAAGGATTGATGAAAATCCTTATAGAGGCAGGAGCTGTAGTCTCTAATCCTACTTGTGGTGCATGTCTTGGTGGATATATGGGAATACTTGGTGATGGTGAGCGTTGTGTGGCGACAACCAATCGTAACTTTGTAGGACGTATGGGTGCTAGGACATCAGAAATTTATTTGGCAAACTCGGCTGTTGCAGCTGCAAGCGCTATTGCAGGGAAAATCGTAGATCCTAGAGATATCTAAAAAATAAAATTGGCTCTAAATATTTTTGTCACAAGAATATTTATAGTAGAATAAGCAAAGAGTATCCCCAAAGAGTCAAAGGAGAAGATACAATGAAAACAGTGA
>QNZW01000182.1 GCA_003978375.1 Sulfurovum sp. | reverse complement strand
AATCATGCGATAATGACGCTTATGACCGCCGCCCCTGTGCCGACTGGTAACACGCCCCCTGTTATTTCGCCCACCAGAAGAATGGACAGGCTTCAACAATGCTTTTTCGGGCGGCTTATCGGTTATTTCATCAAACGTGTGGTACGTTTGGAAACGACGCCCCGGTGAAGTCGGCTTTACTCTCTTAATTCCCATAATCAGTCTCTGACATTCAGTTTTAAGTTAGCTGTGACTTTTAATTAATGCATCAACAAGAGGATAAGCAGGGGTACGATAAAAGAAAACCAAAGCACTGAGTTGAAGCAGTTGGCGTGCTTCATGAAAATCAGTCCATGAGACAACCCATGTGTTATATCCAAGTATTTTAAGCATTTCAACTTTTTGTTCTACACGATACTTTGTGCATTGAGGAATAGAAAGTTCAGCGATAATAAGTACAGTTTTCCCCTCCATGACTTGAGATATAGCACTTTTAACTAAAGGCGTCCACTCATAACGGTACTCTTCCATCCATGAAAAGCATGACTCTTCTTCACGTATGGTATCAAGTGTCCATTTGAGGAGTTGTTGCATTATCTGTTCAATCCATAGGCTTTGTGCAAGGTTCTAATAGCAAGTTCGCCATATTTTTCATCTATCACCATTGAAACTTTTATCTCAGAAGTAGAAATCATTTGAATATTAATATTGTTCTCAGCCAATATAGTAAATGCTGTTGCAGCCACACCTGAATGTGATTTCATTCCTACACCTACAACAGATACTTTACATACCTTTTCATCATAGTCCATTCCCTCAATATCATGATCAAACGTTTGCATGACTTGTTTTGCATTTTCTATTTCGCTCTCTGGCACAGTAAAACCAAGATTGGTAGATCCATCTGTACCCATATTTTGGATAATCATATCTACATTTATATTTTCATTGGCAAGTTTTGTAAAAATTTCTGCAGCGATGCCTGGTCTGTCTGAAACACCTCTTAGTGTTACACGTGCTTGATTTTTGTCTAGCACAACACCCGATACCAATACTTCTTCCATAGCGTTACTCTCCTCTGTGATTAATGTGCCTTCATTGTCTGAAAAACTGCTTTTTGCATAGAGTTTTACTTTTAATTTCTTAGCCAATTCCACTGAACGGTTTTGTAAAACTTTTGCACCTAAAGATGAAAGTTCTAACATCTCATCATATGAGATTGTATCAAGTTTTTTTGCCTCTGGCTCTATGCGTGGATCAGTCGTATAGATACCATCTACGTCTGAGTAAATTTCACACTGATCTGCATGCAATGCTCCAGCAAGTGCTACCGCAGAGAGGTCAGAACCTCCTCGCCCAAGCGTAGTCACAGAACCATCTTTATTCATCCCTTGAAACCCTGCAACAACCACAATTTTACCATGATTTATCGCATTTTTCATTGCTGTTGGATCTATGGACTCTATACGTGCATATGTATGTGTATTGTCTGTGACAATACCTGCTTGTCTTCCACTCATTGCCACAGCATCATAACCTTTTGCCTGAAGTGCTATAGAAAGAAGTGCTGCTGTGACACGTTCACCTGAACTAAGCAACATATCCATCTCTTTTTTAGCTGGATGTCTCGTAAAATGCTCTGCATAACCAATGAGTTTATTGGTCTCGCCACTCATAGCAGAGACGACGACTACAACATCATCTCCTCTCTCTTTTACTTTTGCCACTCGATTTGCCACATTTTCAATACGTTCCAAATCACCTACACTGGTACCACCATATTTATGTACTACTAACATCTATTTTGCACAAACCTTTTCATAAAAATCACATTTTCCCTCATATATTAAATTAAACCCTCATTGATAAAATAATCAATGACTTTTTTATACACGCGACGTTTAAAATATGTCACCTTTTTAAGCAACTCTTCATATTCTACGAACTTATATTCTTTGAATTCTGGTATATGATACGCTTCTAAATTTATAATTGCATCTTCTTTAAGACGTACCAAAAAATATTTTTGGGTCTGTCCATCAAATGGGTATTTTTTTCCTCGTGCAATTTTGGGAAAATCATAACGAATCCATTCAGGAAATTCCCCTAAAAGCTCTATTTTATCACAACCAATTTCTTCTAATAATTCCCGTTTTAAAGCTTCTTTAGGTGTCTCGCCATCATCAATACCCCCTTGGGGAAATTGCCAAGCATTTTTTATATCACTTCTATGGGCTATAAAAAATTCACACTTATCTGGATATCTAGAAGAGAGTATCACTGCTGCTACATTGGGTCGATATGTCTTTTCCATCAATATCCTTATTTCTTCTAGTATTGACTTAAAGAATCTTACCGTTCCCCTAACAACAAAAGATTCTCCTCCTTCAAGAGACTTGCTTTCAAAATTCTGATATGATTCTACCTAAAAAGTAGTTAGAGGTATTTTAATTTGTTAGCATATATACATATCCCTTATTGCGATTCTAGATGTCATTACTGTAGCTTCAATACCTATGTTGACAAATTTGATACACGCAGTGCATATATGCAAGCCCTACAGAAGCAACTCCTTTTTGAACTAGAACGATTTCATGCAAAAGAACAAAGTATAGAGACACTCTTTATTGGTGGAGGTACACCTTCTACTGTAAGTCCTGATCTTTATGCCCCTTTGTTTGATTTGCTTCATCCCTATCTTCAAAAAGATGCAGAAATCACCATAGAAGCCAATCCAAACTCTGCTACTAAACCATGGCTTGAAGGTATGAAAGATTTAGGTATTAATCGCATAAGTTTTGGGGTACAAAGTTTTAATGCTGCTAAACTTAAAGCATTAAACAGAGCACACAATCCACAACAAGCAATAGATGCAATACACTATGCAAATTTACTTGGGTTTGAACATATATCTTTAGATCTCATTTATAACTATCAAGGCGATACCAAAGTTCTTCTTTTAGAAGATATAAATATGGCTTTTTCTCTACCCATAGACCATATTTCTGCTTATGAACTCACCATTGAAGAGGGTACCACCTTTGCCTCTACTCCTGAGGTACGTCAAGAAGATGAAAATCTTGCATTTTTTGTCACCAAACAGATAGAAAAACGTGGGTTTAAAGCCTACGAAATTTCCAATTTTGGAAGCTATCAAAGTAAACACAACAAGGGCTACTGGGAACTCAAAGATTATATTGGTATTGGGGCTGGGGCTGTAGGATTTTTAAAAAATAAGCGTTTTTATCCAAATACAAAGATAGAATCTTATATAAACAATCCGCTACAAATCACCAAAGAGTACATTACAAAAGAAGCATATCTGACTGAAAGCATTTTTTTAGGCTTACGTTCAAATATAGGTATTAAAAAATCCAAACTCACCCTAAAAATGCAAAAACGAGCAGATTTTTTATGTAAAGAAAATAAGTTACATTGTACAAAAACACACTATTTTAATCATAATTTTTTTATAGCAGATGAACTTTCGCTCTACATTTTAGGATAATCTGTTAAAATACCATTTAATTAATAATCTAAGGGTTTTTATGTTTGGCATTGGCTTCACCGAATTACTTCTCATTGCTATTGTTGCAATACTTTTTTTAGGACCAGATAAACTACCTAAGGCCCTAACGGATATGGCTAAGTTTATTAGAAGTATCAAAAAAACTATCGGTGAAGCAAAAGCATCATTAGAAGAAGAGATGCAAATTGCAGACCTCAAGGAAGAAGCCCTAAATTATAAAAAACAACTTGATGAAGCCACAGAAGAGCTCAAAGAATTTAAAAATATTTCTTTAGATGATATGGTGTACGAAGAGTCCACTTCAGCTGATTTTCCCACAAACAATAAAAAACAAGATAAAACCTTATCTACCACAAAACAGATTGAATCTAAAAATGACACAGTAACCTTCAAAAAAGCAAAAAAAACAAAAAGTGAAAAAAGTCAGAAACAAGCAAAAAACAAAAAAGAAACAAAAAAAAGTAAAAAAAGCGATGCGTAATGTTTGAAGATTTAAAACCACACCTTATAGAACTTCGCAAAAGATTAGGCTTGTCTGTGCTTGCTGTATTTATTGCTTTTATTATTGCATTTGTTTTTCATGAAAATATTTTAGAGTGGATTACTGCACCACTCAATGATGCACTTGCACAAGTTGCCAAAATTTCTAAAAAAGCCGCTGATGGTATGGTCACAACCAACCAAGTAGGTGGTGCATTTTTTGTCGCATTAAAAGTATCATTTTTTGCAGGACTTCTTGGTGCTTTACCTATTATACTCTATCAAATTTGGTTATTTGTTGCTCCAGGGCTTTATAGTAATGAAAAAAAGATGATTTTACCTTTTGTTGTAGGAGGTACACTTATGTTTTTTATTGGTGTACTTTTTGCCTATTATGTCGTAACACCTTTTGGATTTCAATTTCTTATTACATTTGGTTCATTCCTCTACACACCTTTGATTAATATAGAAGATTATGTAGGATTCTTTACTAAAATTATGATGGGATTTGGTCTTGCATTTGAACTTCCTGTTTTTGCTTATTTCTTAGCACTTTTAGGATTAGTTACTGACCGTACACTTATTGATTTTTTTAAATATGCCATACTCATTATCTTTGTTGTGGCTGCTCTTTTGACTCCTCCTGATATACTCACTCAACTGCTCATGGCTGCTCCTTTGGTACTTCTTTATGGTGTCTCTATTCTTATCGTACGTATGGTGAATCCCTATGTTGAAGAGAATGAAGCAATAAAAAATAATGATATTTTGGACTAACCCTTGTCTGTTGATTTATTGACCAAAAACTATGACTATGGTTTGCCAAAAGAGCAGATAGCCTCTTCTCCTGTACATCCTCGTGACCATGCTAAACTACTGGTATATGATAGAAAAAAAGAGACCATTACTCATACAACTTTTCAATATATTTTAGACTATATTCCAAAAGACTGTGATGTGTTTCTAAATGACACCCGTGTGATAAAAGCACGTATCTTTGGAGAAAAAGAGGCAACCAGTGCCAACAAAAAAGGTTTTACACAAGGAGGAGGAAAGATAGAACTTCTTTTCAATAAACCTCTTGATGCCCATCATTATCTCGTAATGATACGAGGAAAAATACATAAAGGAAGTAAACTTTTTTTTGATGATGCATTGGTAGCAACAGTCACAGAGTGTAATGAAGATGGTTCACGTATCGTGACCTTTACACACCAAGGAAAAGAGATTCGTTTTGAAGATTTAGTATTGGTACTAGATAAAATAGGTCATATTCCGCTACCTCCTTATATACAAAGAGAAGACAACAAGGAAGATGAGACAGACTATCAAACTCTCTTTGCCAAAAATGCAGGAGCAGTGGCAGCCCCAACTGCGTCACTTCACTTTACTCCAAAGCTTTTTGATGCATTAACACAACAACACAACATTCACAAAGTTACACTTCATGTAGGTGCAGGTACTTTTAAACCTGTAGATGCTAAAAAAATACTCAATCATCCTATGCACTCTGAATATTTTAACATACCTAAAACAGCTGCAGCTGTTTTAGATTCTAGCACACCACTTCTTGCCATAGGAACTACTGTTACAAGAACTTTAGAGCATTACGTGCGTACAGGAAAAATACA
>QNZW01000202.1 GCA_003978375.1 Sulfurovum sp. | reverse complement strand
TCTTCCAAATAAAAAGAACGGCTCACGCCTCCAAACATATTTAATATCTCTTCATAATCTATAATATCTTCTGTAATAAGCTTGGCACCATCTTCTAGCAGGGCTCTATTTTTAATTTTTTCATATTCATCAAAACTAATAAGTTCTATAAGCGTATTCATATCTCTAAATTGACCTTCTCCTCCAGAATATTCTTCTTTTAACAAGGCCAAAAAAATACGTCTTTCTTTTTCATCTAATTCTTTTTCTTTAAAAAATTCTTCTACATCTATAGGTGTTTCTGTCATTTTGACACGCTCTTCTATACGTGTGGTTAAGAGTGTCAATTTATTTTTTAACCGACCAATACTTAAAGAGTTGTCTGTAAATCCTTGCTTAAATGTAGCAATAGTATGCAGTAAAGAGACCATATCAAATTGATCTTGTAAATACTCAAGGTGATCTGTATAAGGTTTAACTTCTGGTAGAAAAATTTCTAACGATCCCTCTTCAAGTAATCGTAAAAGCGAAATACTGGGTGTCAAAGAAGCATTTAAAAGTTCTAATTTTGATGCTTCATGTGCCTTGACTTGTCCAAAACTCATCTGTATCACCCAGCCTAAATCAAGAAGGTTTTTCACTACATTCAACTTATTTAAATAGGCATAATTTTCTGTAGAAAAATGTTCTTGAAGCATTTCCAATACAGAAACTTCTTCAAGTCCTTTGGCATACCGTTTACAAATATATTGTAACAGTTCAGCCTCCTCTTTACTACACTTTAAATGTTCAAAAATTGAGGTTTTTTGTACCTCTTTCCCCTCTATAAAATTAATAAGGTGTTTCACTATATATTCCTCACTTCTATGATAAACTGAGTATAACTAAAATTTGCTATAATTCACGTTACTAAAACAATAAAGAGTATTATGAAATTTTTTAAAAATTTATTTTCTAAACCCTATAAAACAACCCTTACTGTTACATCAAATTCTGGGTTTCATCTACGTCCTATTGCTGTTTTTGTTTCCAAAGCAAAATCCTTTGATTGTGTGATTAAGGCTTCATTCAAACATCAAACTGTAGATACAAAATCAGTCAATGCACTCCTTGCTTTAAATTTAGACAAAGGAGACTCCTTTACCCTAATTGCTAAGGGTTCTTCTGCTAAAGAGGCACTCAATGTACTTAGCAAAACCTTTCATACACTGATGCAAAATGATGAACCAATCAAACATATTCAAAAAAAAGAACATCATTATTTAGGGGCATGTTTATATGGAGAAAGTATTTATGAAGGTATTGCTATTGCTCCATTATTTACCCATGAGCAAACCGAACATTATGAAGAGATCAAAACAACTTTTATAGAGGCAATAACCTATGCAACAAATGACTTAGAAAAACTTTATTCTACAGATAAAAATAATGAAAATACAATGATCTATATGGCACAAAAAGAACTACTTGCTTCACTTGCAAAAGAAGAGGGCACATTCGAAAATTTTGAACAACGTATTTATAAAGAAATAGAAGCATTAGAAGGAGGCAAACTTGAAAGTAAACGTGTAGACTATTTAGACATACTCCAAAGGGTTAAATCTTATTTGGGCTACAGCACAAACCTATCATTTCCCAAAGAAGCATTTATTTTAATCGCTAAAGATTTACTTCCAAGTGATATTCTTGCCTTAGAAAACACCCAGGTAGCAGGTGTTATTTTAAAAGAATCGACTCTTACTTCGCATACAGCCATTTTACTTCGAGCGGCGGGAATTCCTTCACTTATTTTAACACAAGATATCTCTAAGTATCCTCATACACGTGTGATATTAGATACCTATAGTGGTCTATTACTTATTTCGCCTTCTGAAGCAGATTTTCAAGAAGCCAAAACGATACAAAAGCAATATCAAAATCAAATATCTAAAGCCTATGAAAAGCGTTTTGAAAAAGCCTATACAAAAAAAGGCAAATACATTAAAGTTTCTGCCAATATTTCTGATTTACGATCTGCAGAAATAGCCAAAAAAGAGGGTGCCGATGGTATTGGTCTTTTTCGTACAGAATTTTTATTTAAAGAACAAAAACCTGATTTTCAATTACAAGTAGATACCTATCGTAAAATATTTGATCTCTTTCCCTCCACTACAGTACGTACTTTGGATGTAGGAGGTGATAAATCCTTACCTTATATTCAACTCCCACATGAACACAATCCTTTTTTAGGCATACGAGGTATTCGTCTTTTTCAAACACATCCCAAACTTATAAAAGAGCAGTTACTTGCCATTTTAACTGCTGCAAATGGCAAAAAAATTAAAATTATGTTTCCCATGATATCTTGTGTCTCTGAATTTATTGAAATCAAAAAAATAGCACAAACGCTTGCCAAAGAAAACAACATCAATATCAGTCATATCTCTTTTGGTATTATGATAGAAGTACCCTCTACACTTTTTTTACTTGAGTCTTTCAACAAAGAGGTTGATTTTTATTCAATAGGAACAAACGATTTGACACAATATTTATTTGCTATAGAAAGAACGCATACTACACTTACAACCAATCCATTATCTCCTGCTGTCTTTCATGCTTTAGATTTCATTATGCATCATACAACAAAGCCTGTAAGTATTTGTGGAGAATTAGCAAGTAACAAACAAGCCATACCAAAACTTTTAGATCTAGGGCTAGAGACGCTTTCTGTTTCTCCCAAGCATATCGCACAAACAAAAGAGGAGATTAGAGATGTTTAACTTACTGCAAAAAATTGGGAAAGCATTAATGACCCCAATTGCCGTTTTACCTGTTGCTGCATTACTTTTACGTTTAGGTTTTGGAGATATTCCAATTGTTCCTGCAGAAGTAGCCTCCATTATGAAAGCTGCTGGTGAGAGTATTTTTTCTCATTTAGATCTTCTTTTTGGTATAGGTATTGCCTATGGACTTGCAAAAAACAATGATGGTGCTGCTGCACTTGCTGGTGCCATTGGTGTTCTTATTGCAAAAGCAGTATACACAAGCATTGATAAAGACGTTAATATGGGTGTATTTGTTGGTATTATTATGGGAGTACTCGCTGGTTCTCTTTATAACCGTTTTTATACAATAAAACTTCCAGAATTTTTAGGATTTTTTGGAGGAAAACGCTTTGTGCCTATTATTACAGCACTCGTTGCCATAGGTGTGGGCATATTGGCAGGTTTTTTCTGGCACTATGCACAAGCTGGTATTGATGCTTTTTCCAATGCTATCATAGGACTCAAAGAAGTAGGAACATTCATTTACGGGACGCTTAATCGTCTTCTTATTCCTTTAGGGTTGCACCATATCTTAAACTCTATTTTTTGGTTTCAGCTTGGAGAATACACCTATATAAAGGATGGTGCAGAGATGGTAGCCAATGGCGATCTTCATCGTTTTTTTGCAGGAGATAAAACTGCGGGTACGTATATGTCTGGATTTTATGTTATTATGATGTTTGGACTTCCTGCTATGGCATATGCCATGTATCTTAATACACCTAAAGCTTCACGCAAAAAGGTAGGTGCACTTTTAGCAGGTGTTGCTTTTACCTCATTTTTAACAGGTATCACAGAGCCTTTAGAATTTTTATTTCTTTTCATAGCGCCTGCACTTTTTGTCATTCATGCCTTACTTACTGGTCTGGCATTGGCACTTGCACAAATGCTTAATATTCATGCAGGATTTGGTTTTTCTGCTGGTTTAATAGATTATATCATTAACTACAAACTTGCAACAAATCCTCTTCTTATTTTACCTCTAGGAGGTATATTTGCTTTTATCTATTTTATTGTCACTCACTATACAATTAAACTTTTAAAACTAAATATTTTTGAAGAAACAATAGCCACAGAAATATCTCAAGTGGACGATAAGACATTATCCTTTATAGAGGCATTAGGCGGCAAAGAAAATATTATTCATACAGATGCTTGCATTACACGCTTACGAATGTCTGTCAAGGATAGTAGCATACTAAAAGATGAACCTTTTATTTTATTGGGTGCCAAAGGTATTATTCGTCCCGATAAAAAAAGTATTCAAATTATTTTAGGAACAAAGGCAGAAAGTGTCGCTGAAAAAATAAAAATATATTTACAAAATAATTAGTTTAATTGCTACATGAACTGAATTTAGATTAAGTTTATACGCTTTTCTATTATAGTTTAACATTTGACATGGTAGAATATAGGGTGAATACTTAATTTAGGGAATTTTTTGAATGCTGTATAGACTTTTAGTGCTTTTTATTATACTCTTGAACGGTTGTTCTGTGCATAATTTTTTTGTCAAAGAACAACAATTTGATCTTGATACTGTAACCGTTGTAAAATATTCTCCTTATGTTAAAGAACATAGGGCTTATCTTCCTAGACGTGACCTTTATCTCTTTCCTAATGGAGAAAAATATCATTACGTTTATCATAATCAAAAAAATATTTTAGGTCTATTGTTGCATCGTAGAAATAAATTTATTTTCTATAATCTTTCCCAACCTAAGCAAAAACCTGTTGTACTCAATAGTAATAAAAAAACAGACTATACATCGATACTTAAACTTTTATCCCATCAAGGATTCAAAACAATGCAATCACCGGAGAATAAAGGCTTTCTTACTTCCGTATCACTAAAACGTTATAAAAATGTTAAAACACTTTTGGTCGAAGTCAAAGATTATTCAAAACTTCAAAAATTGTATCAAACAGCCCTTAAAACCTATAATGCAAGCAAGATACAACATATCAACACAAAGCTACCTAAAAAACTTATCAATTATGACTATCAGTATTACAAAAAATATGCCTCAACAAAAAAAGAAAAAAATCAATTACATATCATTGCGAAAAAATTAGGCTATCAGACAAAGTCTTTCGTAAAGAAACCGCTTAAATCCTCTGTTACAAAAGAAAAAATAGTGAAAAAAAAGAATACGACCAAACATATAAAAAAGATTCTTAAAAAACATACACCTAACAAAAAAGAAAAGTCGCATAAATCACATGTCTCACTAAAAAAAGAAGTATCCAAAGAAAGAAATATTACACAAAACATATCTCCTTCTACACAAAAAAAAGTCCCTAATGAAAAATCTTATTTTTTCTATATGAGGCAAGCTTCTCTTGAAGAACTCTCTTCATATCTTTCTAAACCTTCAACAGCACAAACTTTGTCTTATATTCAATACAATACCTTAACCAAAAGAAAAATATCTTTACGAGAAGAAAAAATTCTTAGAGAAGGTTCACTTGAAGAGTTAATCGAAGCATACAAAAAAAATAAAAATATTAAATATAAAGAACGTATTATGCTCTTAATGAAAAATAAACAAACCAATCAGTTAGACTAATACATGGGTCAAGTCTAATGTTATTTTCGTTCCTTTCATCTGTTTACTTTGTATATGGATAGAAATCATTAACTCATCACAAAGTTTTTTTACAATATGCAATCCTATACCTATTCCTCTATCTTGTTCTTTATAGTATCTATCAAATACTTTTGAAATATTTTTTATCCCTTTGCCTGTATCGCTTATCAATAGATTGTGGTTTTCAAATACTATATTTACATGTCCATCTGCACTATTATACTTTCCAGCATTACTCAAAATATTGTCTATTATACGTATAAATGCATCTTTATTTGTATGCATCTTTATAGAAGGTATTT
>QNZW01000144.1 GCA_003978375.1 Sulfurovum sp. | reverse complement strand
GCAGAAATGCAAAAAAAGGGTATAGTTGTTGCAGATATGGATTTGATGATAGCAAGCATTTCCATAGCCAATGGTGAAACACTCATCTCGAATAATCTCGGGCATTTTTCTAAGGTGGAAATGTTGGATGTATTGAGTTGGGTATGATATAAAATGTAAAACTTCCCTTTGCAAACATTCAATATTACACTATAATACCTACAATATGTAGTACAAAGGATAACTATGCAAACAGTAGCCATAAGAGAACTCAAAAATAATCCTTCCAATATGACGAAGTATTTGGCAGAAAATCAATCTGTGTTTATCACCAAACACAGTAAACCCATAGGCATTACTATACCATTAAATGATGATACACTCTCCATAGGTATTAAAAATGTCGTAGCTTTAGAGCAGTATAAAGAGGGGCTTATTTCCTTGGGGAAGATGGCGGAATTTTTATCTATGACAAAACAAGAAGCCATGCATCTTCTTAACAGACTTGATATAGAGTGGTTAGGGTATGAAGATGCAGAACTCGATGAGCAAATATCTGTAGCAAAGAAGTATGCTAAGTGATTGTATCTGATGCGACTGTACTGATAGTTCTTATAAATATTGATAGGTTTGACCTGTTACGTATGATGTTTGAAAATATCATACTCCCCCATGAGGTCTACGATGAGGTCACTGTAAAACCAAGTGCTAAAAATTATATAGATGCAGAGATAAAAGCAGGTTTTATACGTATAGAAAACTATAAAGACAAAGAGACCTTTAAAGAGATAAACTTCATACTTGACAAGGGTGAGTCAGCATCTATTGCTTTGGCGATAGAGAAAAAACTCCCACTTATCATAGATGAAAAAAAGGGTAGAAATTTTGCTCAGCGTTGTGGTATAGAAATCATTGGATTGGTAGGTATATTACGGTTTATTTATCTCAATGAAATACTATCAAAAACAGAGGTTTTGGAAATCATAGAACACTTAAATAAATCGGATTTTAGGATAAGTGAAAAGCTTATAAAGAGTATTGTGAAATAAGATAATAAAGGAGTTACTGATGCAAATGGATGAATATGAATTAGAATTACTCGATGCTGTAGAAAATGCTACACAACTAAAAAGAGTAGAAAATTTTGAAGAAGAACTATTAGAAGCCAAAAATGCGGCAAAGAATTTTTTAAATAAAAGTAAAAATATCAATATTCGCATACCTGAGTTTGATATGTTGATGCTCAAAAGAAAAAGTGCAGAGCTCAATATACCTTATCAAACTATACTCTCCTCACTTATACATCAGTATGTGACGGAGAAGTTGAAGCCTATGCTGTAAAATAAAATGTAATGTGCGATATGATCGCACCTACAATATTTGAATGTTTATTTAAATAGGTCTGCCAATGCTGCAGTGTCAGTTGTTTTTTCTACTTCTGGTTCTGAAGAGTCTACTTGACGTTCTGCGATACCTTCTACTTCATTGAGTTCTAATGTATAGCCAGTTAGCATAGAAGCTAAACGAATATTAATACCTGATTTACCAATGGCTTTAGCCTTTTGATCACTTGTGATGTTGATGATTGCTTTTTTAGCATCTGCATCTACTTTAATACTTTGTGTAATAGCAGGACTAAGTGCTCTTGTGATAAATACTTCTGGGATAGGAGAATACTCTATACAATCTATGTTTTCTCCTGCGAGTTCATCGCTTACAGCATTAATACGTACACCTTTTACCCCTACTGCAGCACCAATAGGATCAACATTGGCCTGTTCTGTTTTTAATGCAATTTTGGCACGTTCTCCAGGGATTCTCGCGGCATTTATGATTTCTACGACACCATCAGCAATTTCAGGCACTTCGCTGTCCATTAAGGCTTCTAAAAATTTAGGAGATGTTCTTGTAAGTTCTAAAAAAAGTCCATAATCAGGGTCAACACTTACAAAACGTAATAAAGCTCTAATACTATCCCCACGTTTAAATGTCTCACCTTTAATACGGTTTCGAAGACTCATTATTCCTTTAAGTTCACCAATTTCTACATAGGTATTGTCATCGGCATCGATACGGTTTACTGTACCAAGCATCACAGAACCTACTTTATCTTTATATTTTTCAAAAAGATCTTGTTCTATACGTCGTTGTATATGATACTCTAACTCTCTAAAAAGATTTGCCGAAGCAGTACGTCCATGTTCTTCTAAAATAAACTCTTCTTTTAGTTGATCTCCTATCTCTAGAGATTCATCAAACTCCTTGGCTTCTGAAAGAGAGATAAATCCATCAGACTCTATTTTTTCTATATTAGGTTCTTTCCCTACTTCAACAAAGAGTTTTTCATCTCCATCTTCTACTACAGTAATGACTTTATTGACACTATAGGTCTTTGTGTCATTGTCTATGATGACCTCAAATTCACTGGTACGTGTCGTAAGCTTTTTAGCAGTATTGGTAAGTGCTGTTGTAAAAGCTTCTATAGCATGTTCGCTAGAAATATTTTTTTCATGTGCAATGGCTTCAATGATGTCTAAGATTTTTTCCATTTTAGTTTATCCTTAATTAAAATACATTTTCAATTTATACCGCTACAAGAGGTAACATAACAGTGTCAATAACATCTTTGGAGGGCTTTTTTCGAAGTAGAAAATTATATCTAATCAAACCTTTACTGAAAATAAAGTATACTTTGGACAATTAAGAAAAACCAAAGAAACAGATTAAGGGACCATAGATGAAATTGAAACTTGCTAGAACCACACTAAAAGCTAAACCTAAAACGATTGAGCTAAAGAAATTAGAAGAAGAACTAGCGAACAAATCTATATTTTATTTTGATAAAGATAATTCACACAAAGAATTAAAAGAACTTATCGAATACTTTGAAGAAAAAGGTTACTCTGTTTATATGCGCGAAGTGAAATATGGTTTAGATGAAAATGAATATATTTATGAAGTACACATTATTGCATAGGCAGTACTAAAGAGACAGATTGAGTAAAAAACTATTTATAGAAACCCTTGGATGTGCAATGAATGTTCGTGATAGCGAACATATAATTGCCGAACTCAACCAAAAAGAACCTTACGAACTTACCGATAATCTTAAAGATGCTGATCTTATTATTATAAATACCTGTTCTGTACGTGAAAAACCTGTTGCAAAGCTTTTTTCTGAAATTGGTGTGTTTAACAAACATAAAAAAAAGAGTGCAAAAATAGGTGTAGCAGGGTGTACCGCTTCACACTTAGGCAAAGAGATTATAAAACGTGCCCCTGTAGTTGATTTTGTGTTGGGTGCGAGAAATGTATCTAAAATTACAGAAGTGATAGATAAAAAACATGCAGTTGAAATCAATACAGATTTTGATGAGAGCACCTATGCTTTTGGTGAGTACCGTAGCAATACTTTTAAAGCTATGGTAAATATCTCTATAGGGTGTGATAAATCTTGTACTTTTTGTATTGTACCTGCTACGCGTGGAGATGAGATATCTATCCCTTCTGCATTGATTGTACAAGAGATTACAAAAGCAGTGGCAAATGGAGCAAAAGAAGTAATGCTCTTAGGACAAAATGTCAATCATTATGGTAGACGCTTTAGTGGGATGGATGAAATAGATAATTTTACGCAATTGTTACAAAAAATTTCTCAGATAGAGGGTTTGGAGCGTATACGCTTCACTTCTCCACATCCTTTGCATATGGATGATGCATTTTTAGAAGAGTTTGCGTCAAATCCTAAAATCTGCAAACAGATTCATGTCCCTCTTCAAAGTGGATCTACTAGAGTATTGCAACAGATGAAAAGAGGCTACACAAAAGAGAATTTTATAAATCGTTGTGAAAAAATTCGTACACTCTGCCCTCAAGCTACGATTTCTACAGACATTATTGTAGGATTTCCAGGAGAGAGTGAGATCGATTTTGAAGATACGATGGAGGTGCTTGAAAAAGTGCGTTTTGAACAGATGTTTTCTTTTAAATATTCTCCACGTCCACATACAGAAGCTGCAGCATTTGAAGATCAAATTGATGATGCACTTGCAGGGGAGCGTTTGACGAAATTACAAACAAGACACACAGAGATACTAGATGAGATTATGGATGCACAAATGGGCAAAATACATAAAGTGTATTTTGATGAGCTAAAGCCAAATGGTAGAATTTCTGGTCGGAGTGATGATGGTAAACTTTTTTTTGTTAAAGGAAGTGAAGAGTTATTAGGGTGTATCGTCGATATAAAAGTAACAAAAACTTCAAGAGGTGCCTTAGAAGGCGTACTTGTATAGGTAAAATATGATGAAAAAAATTTTACGTAAAGTAGGCAAAGTCATTTTCCCTCCATTGGCATATACAGGTATGCGTATTGTATGGTATACCACGCGAAAAACATTTCATGAAATGACTGTTATAGGGGCAGAGCAACATGTATGTGTTTGTTGGCATGGTGAGCTATTTATGTCACCACAAGCCTATAGAAAAATACATCCAAAACAACCTGCCTCAGCAATCATCTCTTCTCATTTTGATGGAGAACTTATTGCTAAAACGCTAGAATTATTACATATTCGCCCACTTAGAGGCTCTAGTAGAAAAGGTGCAAAACAGGTGCTTTTACGAGCATTTAAAAGTATTAAAAGTGGTGAAGAAGTATTGATTACACCGGATGGACCAAAGGGTCCTAGACATCATATGAGTGATGGTGCTATAGGAATAGCATTAAAAAGTAAACTTCCTATTTTTGTGATGAATTTTAAAGCAAAACATTACTGGAAGCTAAGCTCTTGGGATGCATTTGTCATTCCTAAGCCTTTTACAAAAGTAGATTTTTATATGCAAAGTATTTCATTAGAAGGTATGACATTTGATGAAGCCAAAGCATATCTCTCTTTTAAAATGCTTGAACATACGATAAAGTAAGAAGATGAAAGAGACGCTTTTAGAGTATTCAGAAGCATTTCTTGAATATTTATTTAGTGTAAGAGGGTATTCTGAACATTCCATCATTACTTACGAAATAGCCTTACGTCAGATGAGAGAAGTGAGCCATTTTTATGAAGAAGAAGGCAGGTATGTATTAGACATTACTCCTTTTCGTTTTGCTATGGTAAAAAACCATAAAAAAACAATTGTTAAAAAACTTTCTGCAGTACGCTCTTTTGTTGCATATTTGGAAGACCAATGTCATTTAGAGATGAAGTTGATTGCAGATGAATCCATCAAAGTACCACAAAGCTTACCTAAGCCTATAGAACAGATTTATATAGATGAAGTAATAGCTAAGGCTTCTTTGGAAGAAAAATTGCTTATTTCAATGCTTTATGGACTGGGTTTACGTATTTCGGAATTAAGTGGACTTAAAATTGAAGATATTAAAGAGACATGGATACAAATCCATGGTAAAGGTAACAAGGTAAGAGAGCTACCCATACTTGCGTCACTGCAAACACTTATTCAAAACTATATCAAAGTAAAAGCACCCAAAAAGTATCTTTTTGAAAAAGGTGCTACTCCTATGAATACAGCACAATTACGATATATCATCACAAAGTTATTTAAAGCAGTAGGTATTAAAGCCACACCCCATCAACTACGCCACTCCTTCGCAACGCATCTGTTAAATAATGGTGCACGTATTTCAGATGTTTCCGAACTCTTAGGACACGAAACCATGGCAACTACGCAAATTTATACCAAACTAGGTTCAGTAAAAAAGATGCAAGAATATATGAAAGCACATCC
>QNZW01000022.1 GCA_003978375.1 Sulfurovum sp. | reverse complement strand
ATATTCCATTACATAATTATTGAATTCAACACTTATATGTCTACGTTGCTTACTATTAGTATTGATTGTTATATCTTTTATATATGGAAATCCTGGTTTTCCCAAGCACTTATAATTAGCAATTAGTTTACCCGATGTATAACACTGTAAAATTCCTTCTCCATTACCTCTAAGATGTATTTTCATTCTTTTCCCCATCAAATAAACCCTTTAATTATTGATTTGTATTTTATATAGCATAACTATAAATGTTCCCTTTTTTCAAGACTAGTAAAACAACTTTTTTTATTTCATCCTCTTGAGGATATCGATTGTAACAAACTAAACTAAAATTAAAGAGTCTAGGAGTTAAAAATACACTTTTAATATTCTCAATTATCCACCAAATTTTTCAACAACATACCCTTCATAATAATATGATTGCTCTATGCCCTTAAAGATTATTTCTCTATTGTTAATATCGTCTGTTAAACTTTCTTTTAGTAATACTCTAAGTTCCAAGTCATTAATAGGGCTTCGTTCCATTGCTTGAAGATAAGAGTCTTTATCTACGTACTGCCAATTCACTACTTTTTGTACTCTTGCTTTGAGAATCATATCAAGCCATATTCTCATACTTCTACCATTGCCCTCCATAAAAGGGTGAGCGATATTCATCTCAACATATTTGGCTATGATATCTTCAAAGCTCTCTTCACTCATACGCTCTATTTTGGGTAAGATATCTTCAAGATACAAACTATTTACAAATCTAAAATTCCCTTTGGAGATATTATGTTCTCTTATTTTTCCTGCAAAATCATACAGTCCATCAAAGAGGTAACGGTGTATTTGTTGGAGTCCTTTGGTAGTACCTATTTCAATACTTTCGATATCACCGCTATCAAACAAGCGATATGCATTTTCAAGGCTTTGCTTGTCGATTGTATTTGACATACCGTTCTCCTTACCGAGAGGTCAGGTGATTCATGTTCAATTGCTTCGCAACGAAACACAAATCACCAGACCCCTCTATTTTATCGCCAACATACGCTCTAATGCTTCATTTGCATATGTAATCACATCAGGTTGTACCACTATTTCATTGATAGGCTTGTCATCTTCTATTGACTTTAGCGTATTATACAGGTCTTCTAACGTTGTTTCATTCATAGTAGGACACTCTGGTTTGGTAGAAGAGAGTACATAGGTGTTGCCTTTACGCATACGATTGACAAGATTGTACTCTGTACCTATGGCTACTTTTTGCTCAGGGTCTAGGTCATTGACATATTTTATTAGCTGTGATGTTGAGCCAGAAAAATCTGCCGCAAGTACCACTGATGGGTCACACTCTGGGTGTACGGCTATTTTGATACCCGGAAATTTGTTTCTGTAGAACTCTATGTCATCTACGGTAAAAAGTTGATGCACGGAACAAAAGCCGTTAAAACAGATGATATCTGCCTCTTTAGGGTCACACTCTTTCCCATCTTTTTCTACGCCAATGACACAAGACTTTAGTCCCATCTGTATCGCAAAATTTTGTCCCAAACATCTGTCAGGCACAAAAAGTATTTTTTTACCTGTCTCTAGCCCTTTTTGGATGATTTTAAATGCATTGGAAGAGGTACACACATACCCACCCATCTTCCCTACTTTTGCTTTGACTGAAGCATCAGAGTTGATATAGGTAATAGGTAAAATATCCTCTCTAGCAATGCCTCTATCTACCATGTATTGTACTGACTCTTCAAAATATTGTCCGTCCATCATACGTGCCATTGCACAACAGGCTACTTTTGGCATCAACACTCGTTTTTGTGGGGCAATTACTTTAACGCTTTGTCCCATAAAACCCACACCACAAAACACAACCCACTCATTTTCATTGGCTTTACATTTACGTGCAAGTTCTAAGCTATCTCCTGTAATATCTGCCATCTCAAATACTTCATCACGCTGGTAATAATGTGCAACCACTGTAACATCAAGTTCTTTTTTGAGCCTTTGTATCTCTGCTTTATAATCAATACCCATATATATTCCTTGACTATGAAATTTAGTTATTTTATCCAAATTACGATAAAATAGCAGTATAAAATTTAATTGTGGATGGATAATGGATTTATTAACAAACCAAAACATTTGGCTCTATATTACCGCTTACCTTGTAGGAGGTCTTCCTTTTGGTTATCTCTTGGCTAAAAAATTTGCTCAGGTAGATATAAAAAAGAGTGGATCTGGCAATATAGGTGCTACCAATGTGTTACGCGTCGTCAAAGAAAAAGACCCAAAACTTGCTAAAAAGTTAGGTGCGGCGACCCTTTTTTTAGATGCGATTAAAGGAGTGCTTATTATTCTTTTTGCCAAATGGCTTGGTGCTCCTGAGGGAGTACTTTGGACAATCGGTGTGCTTGCTGTTATGGGGCATTGTTTCTCTCCATTTTTAGGATTTGATGGGGGTAAAGGTGTAGCCACTGGCTTTGGTGTGTTTCTTGTTATGATGCCTATCCCTGCACTTATTGCTATGGGTGTTTGGTTTATCGCTGCAAAAACCTTAAAAATCTCTTCACTCTCTTCACTCATCGGTTTGGTAGCATTTATCATTGCTTCTTATATTATCTACCCTAGTGTGCCTGTCATTGATTCACATGCGCCTATTTGGATAATTTCACTGATTATCTTTTATAAACATATTCCAAATATACTAAGACTTTTTAACAAAGAAGAAGCACGGATTTAAACAGATATGACTATTCACATAGAGGATCTCACTTTTGATGTTATTATAGGATTACTTGATTTTGAAAGAGAAAACCCACAACAAATCATAGTAGATCTCAAAGCTTCTTATGCGTATAGTGATAAAAATTTTATCGATTATGCAGATATGATGCTACTCATACAAAATGAATTAAAACTCAAACGATATAGATTACTTGAAGATGCCTTACTGGGGTTAAAATCTATACTTGTTACCACCTATCCACAACTAGAGACTCTTTTTTTAAAGATTATGAAACCCAATATTTTAGCCCCTTGCCAAGTAGGGTTAAGCCATACTTGGACGTTTAAATAAAATTTTGTGTAAAAACATTCGTAACCGTCTTTTTTATGTTATAATTAAGAAATTTTTAAATTAGAGAAGGTTTACGATGAGAGTATTAATTATAGAAAATGACACAGAACTTGGCAAGACACTTTCTAACACATTACAAGAAGTGGCGTACCAATGTGATATTGCAGAAAATATAAGTGATGCAAAATACTATCTTGATATTCGTAATTACGATCTTGTCTTGCTAGACTGGAAAAAAAATGCTTCAACCAAGCTCTCCTTAATAGCTGAAATTAAAAAAGATGCATACAAAACTTCCGTCATTGTTCTTTCTCATGATACAAGCAAAGAGAGTGAAATAGAAGCTCTAAAAGCTGGGGCTGATGACTTCATTAGAAAACCTCTTGATTTTGATATTTTACTTATTCGCATAGAAGCAAAACTTCGTTTTGGTGCTTCTAATATTATAGAAATCGAAGATTTAATTATCAATCCTGAAGAGGAAAAAATTATTTACCAAGGTGAAGAGATAGAGCTCAAAGGTAAACCTTTTGAAGTGCTGACACACTTAGCGATGCATAAAGACCAAATCGTATCCAAAGAACAACTTCTAGATGCCATTTGGGAAGAGCCAGAACTTGTTACCCCTAATGTAATAGAAGTTGCCATTAATCAAATTCGTCAAAAAATGGATAAACCTTTAGATATTTCAACTATTGAAACTGTTAGAAGACGTGGATATAGGTTCTGTTTTCCTAAAAAAATCACATAAGACTCTTAAAACATTTATAAAATTATTTATTTAGTTCACTTTTAATTTAACCATAAGGTATCTTGGGTTATAACTCGTATAAATGAATCTACTTGTATAGCGTTAGATTCAAAATATAAAAGTTATAAATAACTCAATAAAAGGCTAAGAGAACTATGGCATTAGTAATAACTGATGAATGCATTGCTTGTGATGCATGTAGAGAAGAGTGTCCCAATGAGGCCATTGAAGAGAATGATCCTGTCTATCTTATAGACCCAGATATGTGTACAGAATGCGTGGGACATTTTGATGAACCACAATGCATTGCTGTATGTCCTGTAGATTGTATTATATCAGATCCTGATAATGTAGAAAATGTAGAAGAGCTTATGTTTAAATACAACAAACTTCAAGAAGAGTTAGAGTAATCCATTATGGCTAAACGAACTGCTATCATAGATATCGGTTCAAATTCAGCAAGACTTGTCATCTTTGAGAAAACAAGCCGTTACGGATTTCATCTTATTTGTGAACAAAAATCAAAAGTACGTATTGGTGAGGGAGCTTATACCAAAGAAGGGTATCTTCAACCCGCTGGTATTAAACGTGCTTTTCTTACTCTAAACTCCTTTCTTTATACAATCCGTAAATATCAAGCAACAAAAACACTTTGTGTTGCTACTTCTGCACTAAGAGATGCCCCTAATGCAAAAATATTTACTGCATGGATACAAAAAGAACTTTCACTCTCTATCAAGATTATAAATGGCAACAAAGAGGCTATGTACGGTGCAATTGCTGCAAACAATCTTCTTCCTTTAACCGAAGGGATTAGTGTAGACATTGGTGGAGGATCTTCTGATTTGGCCCTGATAAAAAACAATAAAATTGTTGATACTTGTTCACTGGATATTGGTACAGTAAGGTTGAAAGAACTTTTTTTTGATAGCACACAAGACAATGCAACCATCAACATAGAAGCAAAAGCATATATTCACAAAGCACTGGCTTCTCTTCCTAAGCATTTTAAACATACTATGGCTATTGGTATAGGGGGCACTGCTAGAACTCTTTCTAAGGCTATTATGAAGCGTAGTAACTACCCTTTAGACAAATTACATGCATTTACCTATACCTTAGAAGATTTTCTTCCTTACCTTGAAGCTATTCCACGCACATCTGCAAAAAATCTTAAACAATTTGGACTCAAAAAAAATCGTTATGATACCATACGAGAAGGAACACTCATATTTACAGAAATTCTTTCTCATATAGGGGCAAAAGAAGTCATTACCTCTTCTGCTGGTGTAAGAGAAGGTATTTACCTAAAACATCTTCTTAAAAATGATAAACTCACATTCCCCCACACCATAAATCCCAGTATTCATTCTATTTTAGATAGATTTAAACCTTTGATTCATATAGAAAAAAAAAGAAAACAAAAACTCAAATTAGCCCATGCCCTGTATGCAATCTTTCAAAATGAAATGCAAGATAATGCACACTATGAAAAAGAGCTGTTTTGGGCATTAAAGCTTTCAAATATAGGCAAAACACTTACCATATACAAATCAAATCAACATGCGTTTTATATTGCTATGCAAGAGCTCAATTATGATGTGACCCATACACAAAGTATCATGGTCTCCTTGCTATTACGTACCAATAAAAAAGAGCTACTATCTAGCTCTCTTTTTGAAAAGTATAAAACCCTTTTACCTCCAAAAGAGACTCTTTTATGGCTTGGTTTTATCTATTCACTTACCATCATCCTCCCATGAAGCAGATATACAATTTACGTATAAAAACCAAACCCTTACCATCTATTCCAATAAAGCACTCTACCTTGCTAAAGAAAAAATAAAATCTTTAAAAAAACCTATCGCTTTTGCAATTATTATAAAAGATGAAGAGAAAATACCTAACAATAAGAAGTTAGGAATAGTTTAGAAAGAAAAAGAAAAGTATTTAAAAATACTTTTCTTTTTTAGAATTTTGTTCCCATTGTAAATTCAAATGTAGAGGTTCGATCTGTAGGTTCTGAGTCTAGTGCTTTTGCAAAGACTAGGTTAATAGGTCCCATAGGTGATTGCCACTCTACCATCACCCCAGCTGAACTACGTTGTATTTCAGAAAAAGAGTCTTCACCTATCATACCATAATCATAAAATGCTGCAAGTCTCATTCTA
>QNZW01000167.1 GCA_003978375.1 Sulfurovum sp. | reverse complement strand
AGAAATACTTAGCCCTAATCCAGTACCCCCAAATTTACGTGTGGTTGAAGAATCTGCTTGTGAAAATGCCTCAAATATTGTTTTTTGTCTGTCTTTTGGTATACCAATACCTGTATCTGTTACAGCAAAATTAATAATATTGTGTGTTTTGTCTTTACTCACAAGCGAGATATTAATATCGATAGATCCGTGATCTTGGGTAAATTTCATAGCATTGCTTACAAGGTTTGAAAGCACCTGTGTAATACGTAACCTATCTGCATAAAGACATTGATCTATCTTTGGATCTATATGTATCGTGTATGTAATATTTTTTTTCTCTGCAGAAGGTTTAAATAATGCCAAGGCTTTTGAAAAGTCTACAAAAGGATTTATTTTGATTAAACTTAACTGCATTTTTCCATCTTCAAGTTTTGAAAAATCTAAAATATCATGAATAATCCCCAAAAGATTTTTCATAGATGCTTCAATTATTGAGATATATTTTTGCTGTTTTTCATTTAAGCGTGTTTTTTGTAAAAGTTGCAAAAATCCTGATATACCATTCATAGGTGTACGTATTTCATGACTCATATTCGCCATAAATGCTGTTTTCAACTTTTCTGATGATTCAGCCATTTCTCTGGCTTCTTCTAATTCTGTAATATCTGTAAAGGTAGAAACATAAAAAATTTCGTCCTCCAAAAGCACTTCTTTTATACGTACAGAGAAAATTCTCTCTTTACCATATTTATTTTTCATTAAGGCTTTATACATCTTTTGTGGAGCTTTTAATGGTACGTCTATCCAATTTTTTGTGCTATCACTTGTTTTAAGGTAACCTTCTTTATCTATAAACAGTTCACAAATACAGTTATGTTTAGATTTAAAATCTTTAAAATCTTTAAAACCAAAAACATCAAAGAATTTTTTATTTACACTTAGTACACCATCTTCTTGATTGGTCATCAACAATATACTTTGTTGGTTGTCTGAGACAATTTGATTGAGATGCTTCTCTTTTTCTAATGCCTTTTGAGAAAGCACACGTTGTGTAATATCATCTCTAAATGCCACATACTCAATCAGCTCTTTTGCCTCATTTAAAATAGGAAAAATGGTAGCATGTACATAATAAGTAGAACCATCTTTTGCCCTATTTTTCAAATCACCTTGCCATGTTTTTTTGGCTTTAATGGTCTTCCATAAAGTATCATATTTTTCTTTTGCTTCATCAGGATGTCTTACAATTCTGTGTGGTTTGCCCAAAAGCTCCTCTTTGGAATACCCACTAATATCGATAAATGCTTGACTTGCATAGGTAATCACACCATGAGAATCTGTCTTGGAAATAATAACATGCTCATCCATCATGTTGGTAATGGCTTCCATTTCTAATTCAAGTTCATTGGTTACAGTAAGCAACTCTTGCTCTCTATCTCTTAATACCCTATACAAATAAAACAATACACTGGCAAAAATAACCGCAATAAAAAATAAAATATAATTTCTTAGTTTTTTGTGTGCTGCTAACTCTAGGTCTATTGGTACAGTTACTTCAAGCACCCCTCTTTTATCTCCTAATTTCCAATGCCCTTTTTCCCATGTTCTATCTGGATGATTATTATGACATGTGACACATGAAGGGTCAGTCATATAATCAGTTGTTGCCACACGCAGTACCTCTTTTCCTTTTAGAACATCACGTTTAATATAAAGACCATCTTTATGTGTTTTTGTAAAGGCTATGGCTTCTTTTTGAAAAGGAGTTAGAACTCTATTGGCTCTATTTTTAAATGGATATTCACTATAAAGATTATAGGTGATACCCGTATTTTTACTAAAAATAGCACTTAAATTATGAATCAACGTCGTAGGCAAAGGCAAGATACCATTGACCCCTTCATGTGCATATGAAAAAGTTAATTCTGGTGCATATTTTTTGACATCATCTACTACCGATTTCACATAATATGCCCGTGTAAGCTTTATCTGTTTTACTGAATTTTTTGCATATGCCACAATGGTTTTTGTGGTATATTCTTCAGTAATATATGGGATAAAAAAGAATAAGGTTACAAGCATTAATGTCGCAGCCAAAAGTATTGCTTTAACAATTCTTTTGTGCTTATATTTATTTAAACTTTCCATTGCATCAATTATAGCAAAGTGACATAAACTTCACATTAGGATAGAGTAATCTCACTATTAACACTCTAATTTTAGCTCATAAATAAATATTATTCCCACTCAATCGTAGCTGGTGGCTTTGAAGAGATATCATACACCACCCTGTTGATGCCATCAATTTCATTGATAATCCTTCGACTCATACCCTCTAGTATATCATGGGGGACATGAGCAAAGGTAGCCGTCATGCCATCTACTGACTCTACCATGCGAATACACACTGTATTGTCATAGGTACGATTATCTCCCATCACACCTACAGACTGCACGTTCAACAGCACAGTAAAAGCTTGCCATACTTTGTCATAGTATCCTGTGGCTTTTAGCTCTTCTTGCATAATGGCATCTGATTCACGAATAAGATGTAAGCCCTCAGGCGTCACGGCACCCATAGTTCTGATGGCAAGTCCAGGACCTGGGAAAGGATGTCTAGCTATCATTTCACTAGGCAACCCAAGTTCGAGTCCAAGCTTTCGTACTTCATCTTTAAATATCTCTCTAAGAGGCTCTACCAATTCAAAAGTCATCCACTCAGGTAATCCACCTACATTATGATGCGATTTAATCGTCTTAGATGGTCCTTTAACAGAGACAGATTCTATCACATCCGTATAGAGTGTGCCTTGTGCCAAAAAAGCTACATCGGTATATTTTTTTGCCTCTTTGTCAAACACTTCTATAAATTTTTCACCAATTACCTTTCGCTTTGTCTCTGGATCACTGACACCTTCAAGTGCAGCCATGAACTCTTTTTTTGCATCAATGGTAATGAGTGGAATATCAAGCATTTTAAACATATTTTGCACATCTTCTGCTTCATTTTTACGGAGCAATCCTTGGTCTACAAAGACACAAATGAGTTGATCTTTGGGCAATGCTTCGCTTAGCATCGCAGCCACCACAGAAGAGTCCACACCTCCACTCACACCACACAGTACCTTTTTATCACCCACTTGTGCCCTAATCGCTGCTATTTTTTCTTTGGCAAAACTACCCATATTCCACGTACTCTCACACCCACATATATATTTTGCGAAGTTTTTAAGCATCGCAGTACCCTCTACAGAATGATGTACCTCTGGGTGAAACTGAAAAGCATAAATCTTTCTAGTCTCATCAGAAATGGCAGCATATGGAGAATTTTCAGAAGTACCTATGACCTCAAATCCCTCAGGAATGCGCTCTGCTCTATCTCCATGGCTCATCCATACCGTACTGTTATTGGGAATATTTTTAAAAATACTGGCATTGTTTTCAATATCAAGTTTTGCTTTGCCATATTCATGATGATCGGCAGGAATGACTGAACCACCAAAATGTTGTGTAATAAGTTGCATCCCATAACAAATACCTAATATTGGCAATCCAAGATCCCAAATGCCCTCATCTGGTTTATAGGCATCTTTGGCATAAACTGAAGCAGGCCCTCCTGAGAGGATGATACCTTGTGGTTTTCTTGCTCTAATATTTTCAAGACTTTCACGATAAGGCACTACTTCTGTGTAGACACCTGATTCTCTAAGTTTTCTTGCAATAAGTTGTGTGTATTGTGAACCAAAGTCAAGGACTAAAATAGGTACTTGTTTCATGCGTATGCCTTATATAAAATTAAAATTGATTATACACTATAAAACATCAAATTATAACTACTTTACATATAGTAATTTTAAATATTTTAACATTTTTTGATTGGAGATATACTCTTGCAATTAAAATTTTCTTATGCTATGATAAAATCTTATTAAAATATAAAGAGAAAAATATGAACTTAAAAAAACGAACATTAGAAATAATTGCTATTGCATCTGTTATGGCAGGAATTACGGTGGCAGATGCTTGTACAGGTATTCGTCTTACAGCAAAAGATGGGTCTGTCATTCATGCAAGAACTCTAGAATTTGCTGTTGATGTAAAATCAGATATTATTATTGTACCACGTGGATATAAGCGTACAGGTACTGCTCCAAACAAGACAAAAGGGATGAGCTGGACAACAAAATATGCCTCTGTAGGTGCTAATGGTGTTGGTCAACCCGTACTTTTTGATGGATTAAATGAGAAAGGATTAGCAGTTGGGTTTTTCTATCATCCACATACAGCAAAATATATGCCATACAAACCAAGTGATGCCCCTAATACTTTAGGTTCATGGGAGCTAGGAACTTGGATTTTAGATAGCTTTGCAACAGTTGATGAAGTCAAAAAAAATATAAACAAAGTTGTTGTATCTGATGCCATATTCCCACCTTGGGGATTTGCACCACCAGCACACTTTGTTGTACATGATGCAACAGGAAAGAGTATAGTCATTGAGTTTCTTAATGGTAAACTGGTTGTTTTTGAAAACCCTCTAGGTATTATAACAAATTCTCCGTCTTATGACTGGCATATGACGAATATACGCAACTACATCAATATTTCACTCACTCCAGTAAATGAGATGAAAATAGATGGTGTTACACTAAAATCTTTTGGTATGGGATCAGGATTGCATGGTATACCTGGTGATTTTACACCACCCTCTCGCTTTGTAAGAGCAACCATATTTAGTAAAGCATCCTTGCCACAAAAAACAGGTTATGATGCTGTGATAGAAGCTTTTCATATTCTAAACAACTTTGATATACCAAAAGGTACAGCAAGAGAACATGCAAAAGATAAACATGGTAATGTCATAGCAGAATTTACACAATGGACAGCTGCGAGTGACCTTAAAGCAAAAAAGTATTATATTCGTACCTATGATAATTCACAAATCAAAATGATTGACCTAAACAAGATGAATCTTGATGCCAAAGAGATAATCACCATACCATTAAAGAGTAAAGAGGTAGTCAAAGAGCTTAATTAGGTACGATTACTCTTAATTTATCCTCTCCCTCTGATGATATTTTAATTATTTTCAAGTACATATTTTGGATTGAGCCAAGATTTATAGTATAAAAATCTAGGCTTTTTCATAAAATAAATTCAAAAAGTTATGTTATTATTGTTGTAGGAACATGATTCCTAATCAAATTTTTTTAAGGAAAAAGAAATGACATTTGACAAACCATATGTACTATCAAGACCCATCTCAAGCTCTGACCATGCCCAAGGTTCAACAAATGCTAAAGTAACACTTGTCGAATATGGTGATTATCAATGTCCCTATTGTGCACAAGCATTTTATGTGGTAAAGAAATTACAAGAAGATTTTGGAGATAGCCTTCAATTTGTCTTTAGAAACTTTCCACTAACGCAAATACATCGTTATGCATTTAAAGCTGCACAAGCTGCAGAAATCGCTGATGATTATGGAAAATTTTGGCAAATGCATGATACTATCTACAGCAACCAAAATCTATTAAATGACGAAGAATTACTTGTCTTTGCTGAGAGTATCGGCATAGATGCACAAGCATTTACTGAAAAGCTTAATAACAATGAAAAACAGCAACGTGTACAAGATGATTTTGATAGTGGTGTAAAAAGTGGCGTACAAGGTACCCCAACATTTTTTATCAATAACGAAAAATATGGTGGACCTACCGATTATGAAAGTCTTAAAATAGTTTTAGAAAAACGTTTAAATCAATAGTACTTCTTACACCATGTATATAAGATAAATTATACAAAG
>QNZW01000160.1 GCA_003978375.1 Sulfurovum sp. | reverse complement strand
CTACAGCATATAGATGTAGAAGGACATAGTATAGCTTATTTGGAGAGTGTCAATAAAAATGCAAAAACCTTAATACTCATTCATGGGCTTAATGATGAAAAAGATTCTTGGTTGATGTTGGCTGGAGCGTTAAAAGGAAAGTACCATCTCATCATTATAGATTTACTTGGCTGTGGTGAGAGTGATAGTGTAGATGAGTTTGAATACACTTTGTCAGCTCAAGCTGATTTTTTAGAAAAAATAATAAAAAAGATGATGATTGAAAAAAGTATAGACTCTTTTGCATTGGCGGGTCACTCTATGGGAGGGTTGGTAGCGCTTTTGGCAGATAGGTTGCCTATAGATAAACTGATACTCATAGACACAGTAGGTGTGCATGTAAAGCTAACCTCTATGCAGATAGAAGCGCAGAAAATAGGAGATATAGATAACCTATCATACGTGAATCTTACAAGTAGAGAAGAGTTAAAGGCGTTATTGCCAGAGGTTTATTATAATGTCCCCTATATGCCTAACTTTATCTTGGATGTCATGGTAGAGAAAAAGAGATCCATCAATGCCTTTGAAAAAAGAAAATTTAGAGCGATTGTTGATGATGATATGTTGCATAGAGATGATTTGACAGAAACATTAAAAAGTGTAGAACAAAAAACACTTATCGTATGGGGTAATGAGGACTTGGGTATAGATGTCGCTTCTGCGTACAAGATGCATGAACTCATAAAGTATAGCACGTTGAAAATTTATGATAAATGTAGACACTATCCTCAGCTAGAAAAGCCAAAAGAGTTGGCTAAAGATATCATAGAATTTTTAAACTAAAGGAGTAACTATGTCACAAGTCATTATGATGTTTCTTTTTCCTATTGCGTTGTATTTTTATTTTGTTGTGGAACGTAAGGATAAACCTAAGTATCAGAAAGTATTTGATGATTTTTCAATGAAGATACAAAATGATAATAGACTTACAGATAAAGAAAAAATAACACAGTACAAACAGATGCTTCAGCAAAATGGATATGAGATTACAGAAGTTAGCTCTAGCAAAGTAAAGGGAGAAAAACGTATACTCAGCATGAGTCTATTAGCTATGGGAATAGGGGTCTATTTTGTGGGAGTATTGGTTTATTTGGCATACTACTTTTGGTTACAGAAGCCTCATGTGGTGGAATATGAAGTATAGTTTGATAGTCTTAAAAGTTACTATCTCTTTGGGAGCTTATATTAATGTGCTATAATTAAATAAAATTCAATAAAGGATAAATTATGACTGCGATAGAAAGTAATTCAGATATTTTAAATGGTTTATTGGTTTTTAAAGGTACTCGTGTTCCTGTACGTAATTTATTTGATTATTTGTTGGCAGGAGAGAATATTAAAGATTTTTTGGAAGATTTTCCAACGGTCTCTTTTGAGCAAATACGCTATATTTTACAAAGTGCTGAGGTTTCTATTCATAGAGAAAAAGTAGCTTAATGAAGATTGTCATTGATGAATGTTTACCAAAAAGAATGACACAATTTTTTAAGAAAGACTCTGCTTACACTGTGCCACAGATAGGATTAAATGGTTCAAAAGATACTGAGTTGTTAGAAGAGCTAGATAAACGAGGTATTGATGTATTTGTTACTATAGATGGCAATATTGAGTATCAACAACAATTCATAAACAGGACATTCGGAACGGTTGTTATTATTTCTGTCTCTAATCGCTTTAATGATTTATTGCATTTAAAGGATAAAATCTTGGAAGCGGTTGATAGTGTATCTCATGGAAAAATTGAACATGTTTTTTAAGTCTTTATACTTTTACTTCCACTAGGTACAATACGCTTAAAAAGAAGACACAACATGAACTGGCTTGCACACGTTTTTCTCTCTGAAAATCATATAGAGCATCAATTGGGTAATTTGCTGACCGATCCACTCAAAGGTAAGGCTTGGGAGGGGGCTAGTACGCGTATTTATGCGGGGATTAAGATGCATATGCGTATAGATTCGTTTACCGATAGCCATCCACTGGTTTCACAAAGTAAAGCCATTCTTACACCTAGAGGACATCTCAAAGGGGTAGTACTTGACATACTTTATGACCATTTTTTGAGTCTACATTGGGATAGATTTTGTACTATAGAGCGAGAGCACTTTTTGGATGATTTTCGTTTTCATGCTTTGGAACATATAGGGTGTTATCCTCAGGAGGCACAGCGAGTCATCAAACGAGTGGTAGGCAACAGACAGTTGCAAAGTTATGAACATATGGATGGTGTAGTAGCAGCCTTTTGGCGTATAGACAGACGGCTTTCAGACAGAGCACTTAGTAAGGACAACTGTGGGCGTTATATCCCTCTTATTGCAACACATAGAAAAGAGCTAGAAGAGATGTTTTTAGCATTTTTTCCTGAGCTTATGCAAGCAGTCAAAGAGACCTGTCACCGTGATGATGTGGTGCACTGGAAGATATAAACCCTTCATTTTTTTTGCAAATGAGTAAGAAGAGCTTTATGATTAAAAAGGGGTTTCTTATAGGTAGATACTTATTTTTTAACGTCTATTTTTTTGAGTTCTGACTCAATCATAGCTTTCATTTCTGGCATATGTTTCATCATTTTACTTTGTCCTATTTTGGCACTTGCTGCAGCTAGTTGTGGCATGATTTGAACGGTTTTTTGTCCTAGTGGGGTTTGGTAAAATTTGTTTAATGCTTGGAGTTCTGCGGTGGTATAATTTTTAGCATACAATGCAGCGATATCACCACGTTGTGCTTCCCATCCCATATATTTGGTAAAAAAAGCTTCAATGGCAGGTTCGATGGCTTTGAGTTCTGGACGTGCTTGGATTTGCATTTGGGTGATACGTTTTATCATACCCTCATAACTGTTTTTCATATTCATCGTAGCAAGAAGTGTCAGTGCTTCCGAATTGGCTTGATGTGCAGCAATTGTTGTAGTGGGTGTGACTTTCATAAGTGTCGGTTTTTCGTTGGCATGAAGCCCAAGTATAAGTATTGTTGCAATCAATAGTGTTTTTGAGGTTGTCTGAATCATTGTCGCCCTTGTGTATTAAAGTAAATTATTATAACCCATAATACTTAATGATTATAGGTTATTTTGCGTTTAAAACCAAAAACGTAGACCCAGTAGAATATTTGTTTCATTTATAGGGGTATAGTCACGTGTATTGCCAAAAGTTTTTTCCCAATTTACACCGATGTAGGGAGCAAACTCTCTTCGTATCTCATAACGTAAACGCAATCCTGCTTCCATAGATGAAAGCCCTGCACCTGTACCCATTTTGGCATCATCTTGGGTATAAAAATCTGCTTCTAAAGAAGGTGTAAGTATCAGTTTTTGTGTAAAAAGTGCTTCATACTCCAAATCTAAACGTAGACCTACATTGCCTTCACCATTGACAAGCAATGCAGCACGTGTCTCGAAAAAGTAAGGAGCCAATCCTGCGATGGCCACTTCTCCCCATGTTCGAGAGCTATTGTCATTTTTGTCATAGGCTACTCCTGCTTCTATGTTCCAAAAGGGTGCAATGGCTCTTGAGTAGACCAGTTCATTTTGACTTGTGTCTACACCAGAAGAGGTGGCTTCTCCTTGGCTATAGATAAAGAGTTTGTTGATGTCATATCCTAGCCAAAAGCTCCCTTCCCATGCTTTTGTTTTTTCATCATTGTTAAAGACTTCAAATTTATCCATAAGAAACATACTCTCAAGAGGATTGTCATTCATATCAGCATGAAGGGTATGCTGTAAAGCACCTAGCATCATGCAAGAGAATAAAATTTTTTTACTATATGTGTGTACTTTTTTCATCATTTCTCCTTTATACCACAACGACTTTTCTAAACATACCTGCCATATGATAAAGCATATGACAGTGGTAAGCCCAATTGCCTTTGGCATCTACTGTGACTCTATAGCTTATTTTAGCGCCTGGTTGTACGATAACGGTATGTTTGCGTACCAGATGGTTGTCATCACCAGTTTCTAAATCACTCCATAAACCATGCAAGTGCATAGGATGGTTCATCATTGTATTGTTAATAAAGGTGATGCGTATACGTTCACCATAATGAAAAACAAGAGGTTTGGAGTCTGCATAACTAATGCCATTAATAGACCACATATAACGTTCCATATTCCCCGTAAGGTTTAAAATAATTTCTCTGTCTGGTTTTTTTGCTCTACGTGTAGAGTATCTGTTTTTCAAATCAGCATAAGTAAGTACTTTACGTCCATTATTTCGTAGTCCAACACCGGGATCATCGAGTCTGTATTTGGGTGACATGGCTTTCATGGTTGTTTGCACACCCCATTTTATAGGAAGTTTTGTGATAGGATATTTTTGTGCTTCCATGGCAGACCATTTGTATTTTTTCATCGCTTTTTTGTTTGGCATTTTCATGCTAGAAGAACATTTCATCCCTCCTTTTGCATCCATACCAGACATATCCATACCCATATCCAGCATGGTGAGTTTAGGTACAGGATCCATGCGTGGTGCTTTAGCAAGTGTATGGTTATTTGGTGTGAGTGAACCCAAGGCATATCCAGAACGGTCTATGCTTTGTGCAAAGAGAGCATAGGCTTGATTGTGTTTAGGTTCTACGATGACATCATAGGTTTCTGCCACACCGATACGAAACTCATCGACACTGACAGGTTTGACATGGTTACCATCGGCGGCCACTACTGTCATCTTAAGTCCAGGGATACGCACATCAAAAAAAGTCATAGCCGAGGAGTTGATGAAACGAAGACGTATTTTATCCCCTTTTTTAAACAGCGCCCTAAACTGCGTAGCAGGGTTTTTACCATTTATTAAAAAAGTATAACGATAGCCTGTTACATCTGAGAGATCATTATCGTTCATACGCATTTCATTCCACATTTTTCTAGCATCAAAGGCATGGCTAAAACCGTTTTTTTTCACTTCATCTATAAAGGTACCAACCGTTCTACGCGAAGTGGCATAATAGTCGCTTGATTGCTTTAGTTTTCTATAAACGGTGGTTGGTTTTTCATCACTCCAATCAGAGAGTTGTATCACATACTCTTTATCATAAGCAAAAGGCTCTCTTTTTTTGGGCTTGATGACAATAGCACCATAGACACCTGTTTGTTCTTGAAATCCAGAATGGCTATGGTACCAATAGGTACCGTGTTGACGTACTTTAAATCTATAGGTAAACGTTTCACCAGGGGCAATACCATCATAGGTTAGTCCAGGTACGCCATCCATACGGTTAGGCAAAATGATGCCATGCCAATGAATAGAAGAGCTTTTTTTAAGATGATTTGTGACATGAAGTGTGACTGTTTCGCCTTCTTGCCAGACTAAAGTAGGTCCTGATATTTGGTTATTTACAGTGGTTGCAACAGCAGGATTACCTGTAAGATTAACAGCTGTATACCCAATATCTAAAAAAAATTCAGTACCTGTTAGGACTTTTGATTGATTTAGATTTTTTTTACGAGATGTCCTTGCTGTGATAGGTGTAGTAGTAAATGCCATAAATGATGAGGCAGCTAAACCTTTGACAAATGTTCTTCGTTTCATATAGACTCCTTTTTATAATTGTGTATAGGTTAGTCTATAGCGATAGTGTGTAAAAAGTGTGTATGTCTAAACAATATATTGAGAGATGTCTTAAAGTGAAAAGAAAGCGAAGCTTACTTTCCTCCACATTTCCCTGTGCCACATTTTCCAGCACTACATTTTTTCATATTGGCTTTTTTCATTGCTCCTCCACATTTTCCGTTTTTGTGAGAGGTACCACAAGACATTTTACTCATTTCA
>QNZW01000033.1 GCA_003978375.1 Sulfurovum sp. | reverse complement strand
GCACTCTATTTTAAAAGTCTCAAACTGTTCTGCTGTCAAATGCTCTGTCACACCATTGGCAAAGATATCAAGCCAATGCATGATGTCATCCATAGGTGTAGGTCTAGGGATAAGCTCTATGTACTCTACTCTAAACCCCTCTGACTCCAAAAGCATTGTATATGCTTCAACACTAGGAAAATACCACGGGTTTTCAAACGCTCCAAACTCTGGATGATTTGCAAATACCTTCCCCATAGCATTTACCAAATGGTATGCATTCCCCTCGCCTCCAAATTCACAGACAAAACGCCCACCTCTCTTTAAAGATTTGGCTATGTTTTGTACCGCACTCCTAGCATCTTTGACCCAATGTAGTGTAGCATTGGAAAAAACAGCATCAAATACCTCATCATATGGTAAGTCTGTCACAGAACCTACATAGGCTTCTATCCCATTGTTTTTAGCTCCAGCTACCATCTGGGCACTCATATCAACGCCTATGACCTTAGCTCCTTTACGCTCTATCTCCAAAGCCAAAGTACCCTCACCACAACCTACATCTAAAATCCTCTCACCCTCTTGTGGGTCAAGCAAATCCACCACAGGCAATGCCAACTGTGATACAAAGGCAGTATGTGTGTTGTAGGTTTTTGGGTTCCATTGGTTGGTCTCTTTTTGTTTTGTTTTTGTAGCTATGATTACACCTGTAGCCCACTCTAATTGCACGATATTAAAATCATCTCGTTGATGCAAATACTGAACCAATGCATCTACTTTTTCTTCATGTCCCTCTGGCCAATTATCTTGTGGCAACATATCGTCTACCACATATATACCTCCTACTTTCAAAAGTGCCAATGCCTCTTCTAAATAATGATACTTTCCAGGCCATGTATCTGCAAATATAAAATCTATAGAGCCTTTTTCTGTGCTGTCTATGACACTTTCTCCAGCATCACATACAAAAGTTATCCTTTCATCTGCTATCAAATACTCTTTTGCTACAGCTATAACCTCAGCATCATTATCTACAGTTGTTAAAGTGCTCATATCATCCATTCCTTTAGCTATCCATACCGTTGATAATCCACATCCAGTACCCAACTCCAAAAATCTCCCATGAGGTTTACTCGCACAAAGCGTAGCCAACAATGCCCCTACTTTCCTATCTGACCTCTGTTCAAAGCCTATAGCTTCACCTCTTTTTTCAATGTCTTTTATTATTTGTTTTATATTGTTCATTTATTTCTCTTTTTCATGTAGGGTGCTGTTGCCACAGCACCAATCTTTTAATATGCAGATTTATAATTATTCCGAAATAAAAGGTGTTGTAGCAACAACACCCTACGAAACATATCGCATACACAGCCAATCTAAGCTGGTCATCCAATCAAGGAATCTATAAATTTTAAGTATGTTGCTTAGAGGCTAAGCAGGAAATGTGAGAGAAGAAGAGCAGAAAATCTTTGAGTGATGTATGTCGTATATGAAAATGTTTTCATGATGCTCTCCTTTTATTTTGTTGATTTAGTATAGTAAATTACTGCTTAAATACATATAACACTCTCTATTTTACAATCCTAACTGTATCTGAAATCCATACAAATCATAATAATCTTTTTGAGCAATAATTTTGCCATTCTCATTTATAGTTGTAGTGCTGATGCCTTTGATACTAAATTTTTTATTTTTTATCTCATTTTTGCCCCATAAACCATTAAAGGTGCCTCCATAAATCCACTCGTAGACAATAGTATTTTTACTCACAAATACATCACCAGTTCTTACCCAATACATATCAGGAACATATGCCATAAAAGCATCGGTAATGGCTTTTGTAACCTTTTTTTTACCTTTAGTTGTAGTATCAGATGGTAGGTCATACCAAATAACATCTTGGCTATAATAACTATCTATTTTACTAATATTATGTTCAGCCCATGCATTCATGTAACCATTAAGTACATTTTCTACTTTTATTCCATTCGCTTGTGCCATACTTACTAACCCAATTATCAACAATAATCCAATTCGTTTCATTTTTATTCCTTGGTTTGATATCAGGCATTATGACAAAAAAGAAAATATATAACTACTTATAAAAAATCAAAAGTAGTCATTTTACGCTATATCATATTTTTTTGCATACTTTTAGGGGTTTTTCCGTAAAAAGATTTATAAGCTTTTATAAAGTTTGAAACATTTAAGTAGCCAACATCAAATGCAACTTGGGTGACTGATTGCCCTTGGCTTAAAAATTCATGAGCACGATTCATTTTTTTCTCTATAAGCCACTGCTTTGGAGTAGTACCATATTGTTGTTTGAACTCTCTATTAAATGTAGAAAGGCTCATTCCAGAAAGTGAGGCAAAGTCTGAAACTGTTAGATTTTTTTCAAAATGTTCAAGCATTAGCGAGGAAATATTTCGTTTTTGTTTATAGCGTTCAGATGCGTATAAGGTATCGATAAACTTATTTTCATTCTCTTGCATCACTAGATGTAAGCATTCTAATATTTTAAGGGTTAAAAGCGCTTTATCGCTCTTGTTAGTAAATTTCATTTTTTGAAGTGTTTCAAAAAAATAATAAACGTTTTTAGAACTTTTTAAAGTGCAAACTCCTTCAGAAGCATTACATTCTAAAGATTTATCTCCTAAAAAAGAGAGGGCTATTTCATGATCAAAAAAGAGTAAAAATACTTCTAAGTCCTGAGAATTTTTTAAATAATCTGAAACAATATAACTGTCCCTAGGCATAAAAATCATTTCTCCATTTTCTGCCACTGTCAATTTTCCATTACTGTCCTCTACTTCAACCTTTCCATTAATCACAAAAACAATGGCATGAGACACTGTCAATATATCTGTATTTAACACATCATTTTGTAATCGTTTATACAAGATACTGTTATTCTCTGAATGCAATAATACGCTCACACTCTCTAGACAATGTAGTGCTTTAGGAAAGGTATGAAATTCCAAATTTTATCACCTTTTTATTTTTTCATCATAGTTTATCAAAATTTTAATTTTCCTCACATACCATCTTGCAATACCTATTTCCATTAAGCCCAAACTTTCTTGTGTAAGCATGATAAGATTGTGAGTTAATTTAGTTTACAAAGGTCAAAAGTATAGGATACCTTTGTCAATTTTATGCATCAAAAATTGTATCTAAATTTGCAAATCCTTTTATTTCTATGGGATTGCCAGAGGGATCTGTAAAAAACATTGTGTATTGTTCTCCTACTTTTCCTTCAAAACGTATCGTAGGAGCGATAATAAATTTGATATCATGTGCTTGGAGCTTCTGTGCCAGTTTTTTCCAATCTTTAAGTTCTAAAATCACACCTAAATGAGGCATGGCTACCTGATGATCGCCCACTTTTCCTGTGTAAGCCACATCAAATGGTTCACCCAAATGTAACGAAAGTTGATGTCCAAAAAAATTATAATCTATCCATGTTTGGGTACTTCTACCCTCTTTACAACCTAAAATTTCTGTATAAAATTTTCTTGACTCTTCTAAATCTGTGACATTATATGCCAAATGAAAAAGTGATTTCATGGTTATCCTTTTTCTTCATTTTACTACTTATGAAGTAAAAATCTCGCACCATTTTTATAATACGTATCAATACGCAATACATACCCATTATTCTCCGCCAAATTTTTAGCGATAGACAATCCTAATCCAAACCCATTTTTTTGTCTGTTTTTACTTTTATCTGCACAATAAAATGGTTCGAAAATCATCTTAGCATCTTGACTATCAATACCAATTCCTGTATCTTCTATAATGATACCATTTTTCAAAGACTGAATGAGAATACTACCTTGTTGCGTATGCTTACTTGCATTATGTAAAAGATTGACCAAAATACTTTTAAGTGCTATACAATCAAAATCCATTTTATCTTCTTCGTTTATTTTGCATTTCAAAACCACATCTTTCGGTACGCGCACCAGTGGACACACCTCTTCATGTAAAAAATCTTTCAAGACAATAGTCTTTTTTTGTGCTTGGATTTCAAATGACTGTAAGTAGCGAATCACTTCTGAACTAAGTTCAGCGATGTAGGCTGTCTCTTTCTTGAGTATGGCAATTATTTCAGGCTTTTGTGCTTTGGTGACGATGCCATCTTCTAACTCTTCCAAGTAACCTTCTATAATGGTTAACGGCGTTTTAATATCATGAGAGAGTGAACGTATCATGTTATTGAGTTGGGCATTATTCTTTTTAAGTGTCACAATGGAGTTCTCCAAACGATGAGAGAGCTCATGTATAGACTCATGTATGGCATTGATGTCAGTGATGCTCTCTTCATGCTTATCTACTAAAAACTTGTCTTCGCTGATGTCATTGAGACAGTGACTAATGGCTGCGAGTCTGCCTGAGAGACAATCACCTATTAAATAACTCAATATACCTATAATAGGTAAAGTAGCAAGGATAGTCAAAAAGATTTTGAACATCATCTTGGAGCCAATAGGTACATCTATAATCCAATACGTCATCACAGCTGTAAACAGTGAGATAATAACTCCAGCAATAGAATAATAGATAATGAGATACATTTTAGCATTCATAGAGTGTATACCCCACATTTCTTATGGTTTTAATAATCTCATCTTTACTTTGCTGGGCTATTTTTTTACGTATCTGATAGATATGGGTACATATACCTTTTTGATCTATATTTCCAATGTCTTCATTGTACAATATTTGAGACAACTCCTCTTTTGAAAATACCTTTTTAGGTGTCTCAAACAATATTTTAAAAATTGTATATTCACTCCATGTTAGCGTCAAAGGATTTCCTTGTATATAAAACAGTTTTAACGCTTCGTCATGTTGTATATTGGCACAAAAAGGTAAAGGTGCATTAAGCATCTCTACACGTCTTTTTAGTAAAGATTCTATTTTAAGTGCCACAAGTTTAGGCGAAAAAGGTTTAGGAATATAATCATCTGCACCCAATAGATAGGCTTTTTCTTTTTTTTTCATGGTATCTAATGCTGAGATCATAAGGATAAGCGAATCTTTGTGGCGTTTACGGACAGCTTCACATAAAGTAAAGCCATCTACATGAGGAAGCATTATATCTACTGTCACCAAATCGTAGTGATGCATACTTATATTAGCTAATGCTTTTGCACCATCTTCGGCTATGGTGACATCAAATTTATTTTTATCTAAACGATTATGTATCAGCTTTACTATATCAGGTTCATCTTCTACAATAAGAATTTTATACAACATGCAACTGTTTTCTTAATCTATATCAATCAAATGCCATACACCTTTAACCCAATCACCTTTCGTACTCAGTGCCTTTTTGTTATCTGGTGCAAAGTAATAAAGTGGTTTTCCTTTATAGGTAATTTGTTTGGTGGGTTCTCCTTTTTTGACCTTACTTGCATTTCTGTCTATTACCCCAAAGTCCGATGCTGTTGTTCCTGTAGGCAAAGTACCTAAATCTGTACTATAAAAAACAGGCCAAGTACTCTCACATCCTGTAGTTGCTGTGGGTGTATCATTATAACAGTGACTCACATTGTCTTCATCTTTATCGAAAACATATAAGGCTCTTTGGTCTTTGTCGGTAAGGAATGTCTGTTTTATTTCTGTCGCCGAAAGTGCTGTTTGTGCATCTGTACTCCCTACTGGCACATACACAAGATCCCAAACATTTTTAACATGATTGCCCAAGACATCTCCAGGTGCTTTATCCTTATAAAAATAATACAAAGGATGATTTCTATACGCTAAATGATCTGTACCTTCAAGCACCTTAATATCTTCACTCTCACCATTGGCACCTCTAAAAAATGGCCATTTTTCTTGGCATGTTGCATCACAGTTGCTTTGATTTAATGTATCCTTATCAAAGGTATACAGACTCATTCCCTCTTTATCTACTAAAAACTTAACATTTCTTTGACTTGTTTTTAATGCACTATATTTTGTATTATTGTCACTACTGCCACAGCCTATAAGTGTTAA
>QNZW01000023.1 GCA_003978375.1 Sulfurovum sp. | reverse complement strand
AAAGGTATTTTTTCTATGATGAACTACTGGTTGCCACTTGAAGGAAAACTCTCTATGCATTGTTCTGCCAATGTAGGAGAAGAGGATGATGTATGTCTTTTCTTTGGTCTTTCAGGCACAGGAAAAACCACTTTGTCTACCGATCCAAAACGTGCACTTATTGGTGATGATGAGCATGGTTGGGATGAGCATGGTGTCTTTAATTTTGAAGGTGGATGTTATGCAAAAGTAATCAACCTAGATGAAAAATCTGAACCTGAAATTTTTGGGGCTATTGTCAAGGATGCACTGTTAGAAAATGTTGTTGCAAATGAAACGGGAAAAGTAGACTACACCGATGGATCTAAAACTGAAAATACTCGTGTATCTTACCCTATAGAACATATTGAAAATCACAAAGACAATTTACAAGCAGGGCATCCTAACAATATTATTTTTCTCTCAGCAGATGCTTTTGGTGTATTACCTCCTGTGAGTAAGCTGAGCAAAGAACAAGCAATGTACTATTTCCTTTCAGGGTACACAGCAAAAGTAGCAGGTACAGAGCGAGGTATCACAGAACCAGTGGCTACTTTTTCGGCATGTTTTGGAGAAGCATTTTTGCCCTTACACCCAACGGTATATGCTAAACTTCTTGGAGAAAAAATAGACAAACACAATGTAAATGTTTATTTGGTCAATACAGGATGGACAGGTGGACCTTATGGTGTAGGAAAACGTATGAGCATCAAAGATACAAGAGCATGTATAGATGGTATTTTAAATGGTTCTATTAATAATGCAGAATTTGATACACTTCCTCTTTTTAACTTAAAAATTCCAAAAACACTTGATGGAATCAAAGACACAAAAGTCCTTAACCCAAGAGAAACATGGGAAGACAAAGAAGCCTATGACAATATGCTTGAAAAACTTGCAGGTATGTTTCAGCATAATTTTCATCGTTATGACGATAATGGTGGAGAATTTGATTTTTCATCAGCAGGACCACAACTCTAAATTACACTACACTTCTCTATACAAAATTAACTTTTTGTATCAGAGATAGGTTTACTTTTTTTATTTCTTTTAATTTTAGCTATTTTGTCGTAAATCGGATAGACCCAATACCTATTACATTATATAATGGTGCATACATAATGTAATATTTATGTAATCTAAAAAAAATTATTCAAAAAAAGGGGATAAAGATCATGAAAAAAATTCACTTTTCATTAGCAACTATTTTGACACTAAGCACATTTGCCATGGCAGGAGGAAGCATTGATCCTGTAGAGCCAACTATTGACCCAGAACCACCGGTGGTCGTACCAGAACCAAGCTATCAAGATAGCGGATTCTATCTAGGATTGGGTTATGGATTTTTAAAAGTAAAAAGAGAAACACTTGTACCAGGAAATGTAAATAATACGACATGGGGTACAGGAGATTATGACCAAATTATGTTACAAGCAGGATATAAAATCAATCCTTATTTTGCCTTAGAAGGTAGATATTGGCTTGGTCTAGGTGACAATGCTTGGGCTGCCATAGGAGATAATAGTGTACAATCAGTTGGTGAAGTAGATCAGTGGGGGTTCTACGCAAAACCAATATATCCTATCACAGAAGCATTAGATGTATATGCACTACTTGGGTGGTCTAAAGTAACGTATGACATTACCAATGCGCCATCAGATGCTGATCGTGATGGTTTCTCTTGGGGTGTAGGTGCTGCTTATGACTTTAACCAAAACTGGTCTATGTTTGCAGATTACAGCAATGTTTATGACAACGAGACTAAAAATAAAAAAGGTTGGCTCGTGAATGATGATATGAATGTTATCTCTGTAGGTTTCACTTATAAATTCTAAAATATTTTTTGCTAAACCATATTTGGTTTGGCAATTTTTCTCGTTGGTTTATTTATTAAGATGAAAAATAGCCGCTTACATATTTCTAAGTAATTTATACTACAATACATTAAATATAATAAAATATATTTAATAGGAATATATGATGATATCAATAGACTGCTATTTGGTGGTATCTATTTTTAAGATTCTTATTCAATTTAAAGGAAACATGTATGAATGTAAATAAAATTAGAGCGGTATGTAGACCTATAAGAATTGTAGTAGGTTTGGCACTTATAAGCTATGGTATCTATTCTGGTAATCAATGGTTTTACTTGGGTGTGATACCTCTTATTGCTGGACTTGCAAATTTTTGTCCACTTTGCATTATCACAAAAAAATGTGACATACCTGCAAAATAATACGAATGGAAGTTCATACTTCCATTTATTTACAATTTAATTTATTTATGTATAATCTTCAAAATCATACTGGCTTAAAAGAGAAATATCATGGATAAACTTACACAATATTTAGACAATCACCCTCACAATGAGTTACATCCTTCAGAAATTGCCAATCTTCTTAAAGATTTAGATGATAAAAATTTTAGTGAAGCTGTACAATCTATTCCTAAAGAGATTATTGCTGATGTTGCACTAGAACTTCCTGATAGATATTTTGAAGATGTAGTAGAGTCTTTTACCCCTCAAGAGATAGCCAAATCTGTAACTGAGCTTGAGTCTGATGACCAAACCGACTTTATACAAGAGCTTGAAGAACATGATGAAATCATGGCAAAAGAGGTTTTTGGTGAGTTAGATTCAGAAGATCAAGCGGATATTCTTCAACTCAAGCAGTATGAAGAGCATGAGGCAGGTGCCTATATGCAAATAGAAGTATATACAGCTGGTTTAGAAAAAAATGTACATACTGTTATTAATGATTTTGCAAAACTTAGACGCAAAGGAGAACTTGAAAATATCAATTATCTCTTTGTAACGGATAAAGAAAATAAATTGCGTTATGGCATAGGATTAGATAATTTATTGGTATTTGATTTTGATAAAACATTACAATACAATATAGAAGAAACACCTGAAAAATATAAACCTATCTTTTCAACTGATCATGATGATATTGCAGATGTAGTACAAAAATTTCAAGAATATAATCTCAATTCTATGCCTATAGTAGATAAGCATGGTGTCTTGATAGGGCGTATTACTTCTGATGATATCTATGATGTCATTAGTGAACAGGCAACTGACCAAATGTATCATTTAGCTGGGGTTGATGATGATGCAGAAGAAGATGAAGATATTTTTAAAGCAGGGAAGGCAAGGGCAATTTGGTTAGGTATCAATCTTGTCACTGCGATTTTTGCTTCTTTGGTGATTGGTATGTTTTCTGATACGCTACAGAGCATTGTGGCATTGGCTATACTCATGCCTATTGTTGCTTCTATGGGAGGTAACGCAGGGACTCAAAGCCTTACTGTTGTAGTAAGACAACTCGCCCTTGGTGAAATAGCCAAACACGATGCCTATCGAACAATTAAAAAAGAGGTGATACTCTCACTTGTAAATGGTCTATTTTTTGCTATAATCATGGGAATAATAGCTTCCATTTGGTTTGATAAAGGTATGTTAGGTGTGGTCATTGGTATGTCCATGGTTATCAATCTACTTTCAGCAGGTTTTTTTGGTTCTATGGTGCCACTTTTATTAAAAAGGTTTCATATTGACCCAGCCATTGGAAGTACAGTTATACTGACCACAGTCACAGATGTGGTTGGTTTTTTTAGTTTTTTAGGGTTAGCAACCCTCATATTATTATAAAGGATCGTTTTTAGTCATATGGACTTATTAATTATATATTTTTTTACAGCGGTAATCATCTCATTTATTTGTTCGGTTTTAGAATCAGTACTTCTTTCAGTGAATATGCCCTATATTTCGGTCTTAGAAAAAGATCGTCCTAACATAGGAGCCTTACTCAAATCACAAAAAATCAATATCAACAAATCAATCGCTTCCATACTCATCTTAAATACCATTGCCAATACATTAGGTGCTGCAGCCGTAGGTGCACAAGCAGAACACGTATTTGGTTCCAATGCTGTTATTTGGGTTTCTGTGGTACTTACATTTGCTATTTTGTTTTTTGCTGAGATTATTCCTAAAACCATAGGGGCAACTTACTGGAAACAATTGGCACCAATGGCTGCCTATATTATCCGTTTTTTTATATGGATTACCTATCCTATCATTTTGATGACACTTTTTGTGACAAATCGAATAAAAAAAGGCGATGAAGGCATGAGCCTAACACGTGAAGAGCTTATAGAAAGCACACTGATGAGTGAAGATGAAGGTGTGCTTGATGAGCAAGAATCAGATGTGATAGAAAATATTTTGATGCTTGATAGTATTAAAATAGAAGAAATACTTACACCAAGAACTGTTGTTTTTGCTTTAGACGGCAACAGAAGCATAAAAGATATTGTTGAAAAAGAACCTTCAATTTTTAAATTTTCTCGTGTACCTGTATTTCATGAGAACATAGAAAATATTACAGGTATGGTCATGACCAAAAAAATCTTTAAACAAGCCTTGGAAGATGATTCTGTGACATTAAATAGCATTCAAAAAGATATCTACAAAATCAATGAGAACATACCTGTTTCGATGGCATTGGATCTCTTTATCAAGAAAAAAGAGCATATGTTTTTGGTACAAGACTCCTACGACCAAACTGAAGGTATCGTAACATTAGAAGATTGTGTAGAGACTATCTTGGGTGTAGAGATAGTAGACGAAAGCGATTCTCACGCCGATATGCGTGAAGTAGCCAAACAAAAAATGAAACTCAAACGTCGTCTTGAAAATACCAATTTGAATTTAGATTAACAACAACGTCCAAAGAAAGTAATGAACTTAAATACAAAGTGCAATTTTTTGCATTTTGACCCTTGTATTTTGTAAATTTTGAAATATGTCAAAGTAGTGATGGTAAATATTTATATGTTTTAGGAAAATATCAGTCTGCATATATTGAAGATGCGTATGTACAGATTTTTATGTACAAAAATACTGTAAATTATGCTAAAAAATTTATGAGTTCCAAAGGTTTTATTAGATGTTAAATATAACCCCATTCATGAAACTTATTTTGAAGACTACTATCATTTTCAAAGGCTTTAAAGTAAAGGTATTCAGGTGCTATATCTAGGTCGTTATTCCATTTTAAAGTATAATCAACTTGAAACTCTTTAAATTTTTCTATGTTCTCTAGCTCTTTAAATGGTTTTATTTTTCCATTAATAATAAAGTCTTTTAAATCGACTTTACCTTTTTTATGGTCACTAAATTCTAGCAGTATCTTATATTCATTTTCATAATTAGCTTTTAATATACTTAACATTTAATTCCTTAAACTAGAGGCTCAATTTTATGATATTCACCAGTTGCTTTCATATCTTCCCAATTTTGCAATAACTCATCTTGATGATCTTCAGCCCATTCAACAACAATCCCAAGAACTTTTGAGGGTACTTTACCTTCCAACACTCCAAAGGTTTTTATATTGATAGAAGCTTTATGTTCATTATATTCCACATGGAAATGTGGCGGATTATGTTCATTAAAATACATAAAAATTTTAATACCTAAAAATCTACTTATTTCTGGCATGAATATTCCTAATAATTTAAATACTTATAATTATATCAAAATTTTATAATTTGTATGATTCTAGCAATTCTTTATATTTTGCAGGTATTTGATTTATTGTGCTTTTAATAGTATAGTTACTAAACTATTAAACTTTTGCACATTTTTAGTATACAACGAGATAAAATTTTGTACTTATTGACAAATATATTTATATCCAGATATATTTATTTCTTTTACTGGTGTACCTACTGGTATACCTACAATAAGACCAATAGAATTGTTTATACAAGATACCGGAGCACCTATAACCTTATGTATACAAACTGTTCCCTCATCTATCAATACGCTTTTTCCAATTACTGTACAATACTTTACTCCACCATTTTCTAATGTTTCTTGATACAAAAATATATCTGGATTTTCTTCCCTTGCTTTATCTATAATTTCTTGTCCTTGATCACTAAGAGGTTTTTTTTTAGATGTATCTTTCTTATTGCTAGAACTTCCACATCCTGCAAACAATACTGTTCCTAAGAGTAATGATGT
>QNZW01000080.1 GCA_003978375.1 Sulfurovum sp. | reverse complement strand
TGTATATGAATATGCCAACAAAAGAGCAGATGGATAAGGAGTATTGGGGTGGAACGTACAATGAACTACTTACTATTAGAGATTTGGCTAAAACGCATCATATCAAAATAATGCCCATTAAAAAGGGAGATAAATTAATTTTTGATAAGAAAAGTTTTATTGAGGTGCTCTATGTATATGATGGACTTCACAGCCCTGTAGGCAAAACAGATATTAATGGCATGTCAGTGATAGCAATGATTTATGATAGAAATAATAAATTTTTACTGACAGGTGATTTAAATAAAAAACTAGGAAAATATTTAGGTGAAAATGCAGACAATATAGAAGCAGATATCTTAAAAGCACCACACCATGGTACAGAGGGTTTTGCACCAAATGTTTTTTTTGAAACGGTAAATCCTAAAGTATTGATTGTGCCTTCACCCAAACATTTGTGGTTTTCTAAGCGTTCAGAACGTACAAGAGCTTTGGCGAAGAAGTATCACTATCAAACATATGTCAATGGGTATCATGGAGATATTACTGTGATTTCAAATGGAGATAGCTATACAATTCATACGCAAAGGAAAAATAGAGGATATATTTAGAAAATAGAAAAAGAATCAAGTATTCTTTCTTCATATTCATTAATGAAAGTTTAACACGGGCTTGATATAATACTTAAATAAAAGACTACAATTAAGGACGTGCTTTGAAAGCTTTATTACTGTTATTATTCGCCTTAAAGATCTATGCTGTAGATGCCACTCTTAAGATAGAAAAAGATGTGGAACAACGGTCTCGTATTGCAATAATAGATGGATCTTCTACAACCAATGAGAACTTTTTTAAAATATTACTTTCTGATTTTAAAATATCAGGGCATTTTTTAGCAGACAATACCTACCAAAAAGGTAACTTGAATGATACTTTTTTACCCCCTGCTTTAAAAAATAAAGAGTATATACTCAAATATGATCTGACACAAAGCAATGGAGCGAGTCTTACTATTCGTTTTTTAAAAGCTTCTGATGGTAGTGAAATTTTTAAAAAATCTTATGCTATTCCTACTAAGAACAAAGTACCTTTTTTGGCTCATAAAGCAGTGACTGATTTAAATAATGTCTTGAAATATCCAGATATTTCATGGATGAATCGATATGTGGTCTTTGCTAGATATACCACCCCTAAACATAGTGAAATACTTTTGGCTGATTATACATTTCATTATCAAAAAGTGATTATTCAAGGGGGATTAAATCTTTTTCCAAAATGGGCAGATGCTGCACAAAAAAGTTTTTATTATAGTGCATATAGTGGCTTGGTGCCAACCTTATATAAAATCAATATTTATACAGGTGCAAAGCAAAAGATTGCAACATCAGAAGGCATGTTGGTATGTTCTGATGTAAGCAAAAATGGTAAAAAGCTTCTACTGACTATGGCACCCCATGGACAGGCTGATATTTATGAATTCAACCTTCACTCAGGTGCAAAAACACAGATAACTAGATTTAATGGTATTGATGTCAATGGCAAGTATGTGGATGATGAGAGTCGTATCGTATTTGTTTCCAATAGACTAGGGTATGCCAATATTTTTAAAAAGGCTATTCACGCTGCTGCCATTTCACAAGTGGTCTATCATGGACGTAACAATAACGCTTGTGATGCATATGCAAATCAAATAGTGTATGCAAGTAGAGAGAGCAAAAATAGCTTTGGTGCCAATACCTTTAATATCTATTTGACCTCTTCAAGAGGAGCAAACACAAGACCTCTTACAACAACGGGATCCAATCAGTTTCCAAGATTTTCTTTAGATGGTTCTGTTGTTTTGTTTATAAAACACAAAGGTTCAAGCTCGTCAGTAGGATATATTAATCTTGCAAGTTCTCAAAGTTTACAATTCCCGATTTCTGGGCGTAAAATTCAATCGATTGATTGGTAATTAAAGATGATTAAGGATATAAAAATGATACAAAAATTTCTCTTACCTGTGATGACACTCTTGGCAATGTTTTTTTTTAGTGCTTGTGGTCAAAAGGCGTCAAATCTCGATGCACCAAAAGGACGAAATAATGTTTCTGATGCTACACAAATAGCAGGAGAGACAGTAGCGATTAATGAAAATACTTATGGCAACGAAAACAATAAAAGTGCCAACCAAAATGTTTCAAGTAATGAGAGTAACAGTGATACACTCAATGGAAGCAATGTAAATAGTAGTAGTGATGGATTCAAAAGTCTTTATTTTGGATTTGGTGGGTATGGCATTGCACCCTCTATGGAAAATCGTATGACACTTAACGCTCAAGTGGCATCTAAAACAAGCAAGAAGATTAAAATTGAGGGTAATTGTGATGAGTTTGGTACAGATGAATACAATTATGCATTGGGACTTAAACGTGCCAAAGCAGTAAAAGATAATATGATAGCACAAGGTGTTTCTGCTACTAAAATGGTGATTGTAAGTTATGGAGAGAGTAGCCCAGTATGTTCGAGTCCTACAGATGGATGTTATGCACGAAACAGAAGAGTTGATCTTCATTTAGTAAAATAAGGATAGGCATGAAACATTTAGCATATATAGTATTTTTTCTAAGTATCCATACTGGTTTGCTTATGGCAGAAGCTTCTGTTTATGCAAATGGACGAGGAAACTTCGTCTCTCCAAGTAAAGCAATCATGCACAATAAGAAAAGCATTGGGGTATTAAGACAAAAAATAGCACAACAAAACGAGCAGATTGAGGGACTAAAAAGTATTGTTGAAGGATTAAGTGCTACGGTGAATGAATTGCAGCAAAATGGGTACAATGTTACTGCAAAAAATAATACGGGTAACAATGATGCACTGCTCAAAGAACTAGGTGAAATGATAGATAAAATCAACAATGAGTATGTCAGTAAAACAGAATTACAAAAAATTTTATCGGGTCAAAAAATAGATACTTCTTCTCATGTTACTAGCCAAAGGGTCAAAAAAACCATGAATGAAGAAGCACCTAGCACATCAATGGAAAACAAAACCAGTGCAACACTTTATAGTGAAGGTGTAAGGCTTTTTGTAAAACAACGTTTTAGTGATGCCAAAACAAAATTTGTAGCAACAGATACACAAGGATACAAACCAGCAGAATCAAACTATTATTTAGGTGAGATAGCCTACTACACCAAACAATATGATGATGCTGTTTTTTATTTTAAAAAAAGTGCAGGGTTAAATGACCAAGCCAGTTATATCGATACATTACTACTTCATACCGCAATTTCGTTGGAAAAAAATGGAGAAAAAGACCAAGCAAAAACATTTTATGAAAATATTATCGCCAATTATAGTGATAAAAAATCTGCCAAAATTGCCAAGCAAAAATTAAAACATCTATAATCCAAATGTCATTTTGAATGTCGTAAAATGGATAGACAGATTGTATTTTATGATGTAATATTATCTCTTCTTAAGTAAAAACAAATTAAAAGGGATGAAGTCATGGCAGTATTTACAGCATATATTTTTCAAGGAGCCAACACCGCACAGAACGTATTGGAAAAATTAGAAAATTTAGATGAGGATTATCTATGGATTGATGATGTTGCGGTGGTATCTAAAAAAAAGAACGGTCGTTTACATATTCATAGTACCTGGGCACAAGATAATATGGGGGCTTCAGGTTTTGGATGGGGTGCCTTTACTGGTGCCTTATTAGGCTTAATAGCAAGTCCAGCATCTGCACTAGCAGGTGCAGCTTTGGGCGGTTCATTGTGGGGACTATTTGGTTTAACAATGGATGAGATATTAGATGATCCCAAATTGGATGAATTTGGAAAAAAATTACAAAACAATACATCTGCATTGGTTTTAGTGACGGATGAAAAAAATGCCAACTCTTATGAAGTGGCAATGGAACCTTATGAGGGAGAGATTGTCAAGATTAATATTGATGATAAAGATGTAGCACTAATCAAAGAAAAAATACAACAAACAAACAAGTAAGACTTAAGCCCTACATACTGATAAGATTTAATGGGATAATTTTTCAGCTTTTTTGTAGGCTTTTTGAATTGCATTCATACAAGATGCCCTAACATTTCCCTTTTCTAAAGCACTGTATCCTGCTGCAGTTGTCCCTCCAGGACTCATGACATTGTCTTTTAATGTAGATGGCGTCATCTCTTGTACAAGAGATGAAAATCCACTAAATAGACCTTGCATGGCAATTGTGGCATTTTCTCTTTGAAGCCCTTGTTTAACAGCACCATCTACAAATGCTTCGGCAATGAGTGCAAGATAAGCTGGTCCAGAACCAGCTAGTGCAGTGGCAATATCTATCTCTTTTTCACTCTCTAGCCATAATGTGTTTCCTATAGCATTTAAGATAACAGTAGCCTCTTCCTTTCCTGCTAAATCACCTGTAATGGAAGTGATGGATTTGCCAACACTCGCGGCTAGATTGGGCATACTGCGTATGATTGATTTTGCTTTGAAATGCTTTTTGAGAGATTTGGTAGGTACACCTGCTAACACAGAAATAAGTAAATCAGCCTTGCCTTGTAGTTTGTTACTTACCTCTACTATGTTTCCTGGTTTAACGCAAAGCAAGATAGTTTTATGGGCAATAGAAAAATCATCTATCAAAAATTTATTTATTTTTTGACCTAGCTTTTCTTCAAAAGTATCAAGATTTTTCATATTTCTGCCAACAACTTCTATATGGTATTTGCCTTTAAGCCCTTGAGCGATACTTAGTCCCATATTACCATTGCCTACAAATGTTATTGTTCTCATTTTATGACTCACTTCTATATTTTAGTAGATACATTATAGCATTATTAGTATATATTTGTTAAAATGAATAAGACTGATTGACAAGGATATAGAGATATGGAAGCATTTTTAAAGGAAGCAAAAGCTTCAAGTAGGCTACTCTCCACGCTTGATGGTATGCAAAAAAACAGTGTACTTAAAGCAATGGCAGAGGGTTTGCGTAATCATAGTAAAGAGATTCTTAAAGCCAATGCACTAGATATGCAAAACGCTGAAACAAATCATTTAAGTGTAGCATTAAAAGATAGACTTTTGTTAAATGAAGAGCGTATTGAGGGTATGGCTAAAGCCATAGAAGATATTGCTGCACTTAAAGAGCCAGTAGGACGTGTTCTTGATGGTTGGTATGCTGATGCTGGGTTTAAAATAGAAAAAGTCTCTGTACCTATAGGTGTGATAGGTGTCATTTATGAATCACGCCCCAATGTTACAGCAGACGTAGGTGCACTTTGTTTTAAGAGTGGTAATGTTGCCATACTCAAAGGAGGAAAAGAAGCAGAATATTCAAATAAGGCGATTGCAACTGTACTGCAAGAGATACTTGAACAACATGGTATTCCAAAAGTAGCTATTTCATTGTTGCCAGACAGTTCTCGTGAGGGCGTAGCAAATCTCATTAAACAAGATAATTATGTAGATCTTATTGTGCCACGTGGTGGAGAAGCATTGATTAAATATGTCTCCACCCATGCAACAGTACCAGTGGTAAAACATGATAAAGGGCTTTGTCATACCTATATCGATAAAGATGCTGATTTTACTAAGGCTTTAGACATCGGCATCAATGCTAAATGTCGTCGTACAGGTATTTGTGGGGCATTAGAAACCTTACTTGTTGATGAAGCAATTGCCTCAGAGATATTGCCTTTAATCAAGAAAGCATATGATATGCAAGGTACAGAGATACGAGGGTGTGAAAAAACACAAGCATATATAGACGTGCATGCAGCAACGCTTGAAGATTATCAAACAGAATATCTTGATAATATTTTAACCATACGTGTGGTAGATGGAGTAGAAGCAGCAATAGAGCATATAGAAACATATGGCTCACAGCACTCTGAAGCAATTATTACAGAAAATTACACCACAGCAGAATACTTTTTAAATGCCGTAGATGCGGCATGTGTGTATCTGAATGCAAGTACACAATTTACAGATGGTGGAGAATTTGGTTTTGGTGCAGAAGTAGGTATTAGTACCAACAAGCTCCACGCTAGAGGACCAATGGGTGTGAGTGAGCTTACAACGTATAAATATAAAATTTATGGAAATGGAGAAACGAGATAATATAATTTTATTGGATTGATAGTATTGAAAGTGATAAAATGATATACTAATCCCAACGGAAATGTAAAGTATATTTAACATACAGGTGGGAACAAATCATGAAAAATAAAATAATATTGTTATGGATACTTTTTATAAGTATAATACACGCGGAATTTAATTTCCAAGGTTGCTCAGGCTCAGGCACCTTTGAACAGCAGATAGAGTCCTATAATGGTGACTATAATAATGCAGTCTACGTAGGAGAGATACCCAAAGGCATTCAAGGATTGCATATCAATCTTGTCTCAGATAAAGATGTAGATATACGTCTGTATGGAGTCAACAATGACAAAATCGTCCATTGGCCTTATGGTATACTCTCGTTTCCAAGAGAAGAGAGTAAAGCATATAAAAATGTTACTATCACCTACAGTGGCTTTAATGGTGTTGATGGAAAGAAAGGCAATGAATATATCACTATTGCAAAAACCACACCTACTAAAATGCGTATGGAAGCCTTCGGGTATGAAGCAGGGTATGCTACTGTAAACT
>QNZW01000008.1 GCA_003978375.1 Sulfurovum sp. | reverse complement strand
GATAATGGCCAGTTGACTTCTGTGATGTAGATATCATTCGTAGTTTTAGGAGACATTTTCACTAAAGCGTACAACATATTCATTTTATTTTTTGTATCAAAAATCCCCATTTGTGTATGGCTAGGACTTCCCCGTCTGTCTACGTAAAGCAAAGATGAAAATCTATCGTACTTGACAGAAAAGAAGTTAAAGAGTGTACGAATCGTATAGTGAAATTCAAAATCTATCACAGAAGAACCTATAAGCTTAAGGTGTGGATATTTTTCATCGCGTATCTTTTGTATGGTTTGATACCAAGAAAGATACTCTTTCATAGAAAAAAATCCCCATTTACTACGATTGATTGCATTACCAATCTGATACTCTGCCACAAAGGAACCAAAAGCATTAAAAATAGTTTCTATATCTTTTTGTAGCAATGCTTTATCTTCAATATGTTCTCTATCTTGCAAGATATTGAGCAGTATCTCTTTATCTTCTCCAAAACTCTTAGCAAAGGCTACATACTCCTCTACTCTATCCATTTGCCACAGTGGCATACGAATAAGAAGATGTTTAACACCTAGCTCATCTATAAGCTCTTTTTGCACACTTCCTTTATCGATATCAACACCCATACCATAAAAATTTTTGACATCTATTTTTTTCCCTTTATACAAAGGCATAAGCAACATCCCTAAAGGGAAAAAAATGATAGTGCTAAGCAACAATGGTACATAGTCCCATCGATGTTTTTGACGCATCTTTTTTTTGTAGGCTCTGTCTTTGAGTGGATAAGGTTGGTCTGAATATGGATCCCAAATAAATGGTTGTTGCATCAAAATATCCTCATATATCCAAGTTTTTTACGTATTTTATAACGACGTATCAAGTTAAGTGGTTTTCTTTTTATTGTAGCATTTTGCACAAGATCCAAACAAGCTTCTATGACTCTAGCTGAAGATTTTCCATCATTATAAGGATGGGTTTGGGCTATAAATGTTTCTAGTGCTTCCATGATATGTGTTGGTCTTAAAAATGCCTCTTCTAATGCTTTTTCTATCTGACTTGCTTGGGTAATATTGATCATATATGGTGCAGGTTGATTATTGTTAATCGTCACCACTGGTTTTTTCTGTAAAGCAAATTCTGTGATAGCCGAAGTGGTATCTGAGAGCATAACATCAGCTTGTTTAAAAAGAGGTATCAAATCACTGGTATCATAAAATATAAAATGTTTGTGTTGCATCTGTTCAAACATCTTTTTTATCTCTTGCTCCATCTTTGGATGAAGCACTGCTATAAAATGCCATTTTCCTAACTTTGAGAGACGCTTTATCTCTTTGATAACTTCTTTGTTTTTAGCCAAACTTAACTTTGTGGTAAAGGTAGAACTTATCATCACCGTAGGCATATCACTCTTTTTTATTTCTAAAGGAAACAGGGTATCCATTTTGGGCCATCCTGTCTCTACCACTTTGAAATACTTATGCTTTTGTTCTAATTTTTTAAAAGGTTGCGTCGTGTTAGGCCCCTGAGTACAGTACAAATCAAAAAAACCTCTTATATTAAAATGCCCTTTGGCTTCACTGCGTTTACCCACAGAAAAACCATGAAAAATCTGTACTTTAATCCCTGGGAAAAAATCTGGCACTACATTGGTAGCTACCAGTACGATTTCTGGATTATATGCCTTCACTTCGTCGATATTTTTTAAAAGCCTATCGCTTTTATGTAAGGCTTTTTGCGTGAGGGGCTCATCACAAAACCATCTTACTTCAAAACCTCTAGCCTCTATTTCTTCTTGTAAGGGACGACATATAGGGATACTATAAGGCTGAGAAAAATAGAGTAAAAAACGTCTCATGATTTTATTTTATAATACTTTTTATACCAAGCTACAAAGGCCTCTACTCCTTCTTTTAAAGGTGTACTTGGTTTGTAATTAAAATCTCTCATCAAATCACTCACATCTGCATAGGTAGAAACCACATCTCCATCTTGCATATCCATATAATTTTTTTCTGCTTTTTTCCCTAGTGTTTCTTCTAGTGTTTCTATAAAATGCATCAACGAAAGTGGTGCATTGTTTCCTATATTATACAAACGATAAGGGGCTAAAGAACTAGCAGGATTGGGATTGGCTGTATCAAATGCTAAATTTGGTTTGGCAGGATTATCTATTACTTTTATAATCCCATCAACAATATCATCTATATAGGTAAAATCACGACTCATTTTTCCATGATTGAAGACTTTGATTGCCCTATCATTACTAATCGCATCTGCAAAGAGCATTGGTGCCATATCGGGTCTTCCCCAAGGGCCATACACCGTAAAAAAACGTAACCCTGTGGTACGAATGCCATAAAGGTGTGCATAGGTATGTGCCATCATTTCATTCGATTTTTTCGTAGCAGCATAGATACTTATTTGATGGTCTGTGTGGTCTGAAGTTTTAAAGGGTTGAGAAGTGTTTAATCCATAAATAGAAGAGCTAGAAGCATAGCAAAGATTATCCACATCATATTGTCTGCACCCTTCAAGCACATTCATAAATCCTAACACATTACTTTGTATATAGGTGTGAGGATTTTCCAACGAATAACGTACACCTGCTTGGGCTGCAAGGTTACACACTGCATCAAATTTTTCTTCTTTAAAGCATTTGTACATGGCTTGTGTATCTGAAATATCCATCTGTATAAACGTAAATTTTTTATACTTTTCTCCCTGTGCTTTTTCTCCCTCCTTGGGTGCAGATATACCTAAATTTTCAAGACGTGCATATTTTAGATTGACATCATAATAGTCATTGATATTGTCAATACCAACGACTTCATCTCCACGCTCTAAAAGTGCTTTACTTAGATGAAACCCTATAAACCCTGCACTGCCTGTGACTAATATTTTCATACTATTTTCTTCTTCTCTCTTTGACAATTAATAAATTGTTTCAAATATTTATAGTGGCGTTTATTTGCAGAGTTTACTGCCAATGCATACCCTACCCACCCTTTCATAAAATTACCTTTTAAAATATAGGTTTTAAAAAATGCAAAGATTGTTTTAGCAACGACCACACTAAAAAAACATACCTTTTTATCTTCAGAGCCCAAATCAGTATAATGGATAATTTTTCTAAGTGTCTGATTAATATCCAAAATATAAAGATGCGTAAAACTATGCTTAAGTGTCATTACATGTGCATCTTTTGGAATCATAATTTTTTCATGTACTATGCTGTCATCAAATTTGGTATATTTTTTATTATATAAACGTACGATGATATTGGAATTTTGTGTCTCTTTCCCTAAAAAATAGTTATCACGTTTTAGTTTATAAATATTTTTAATCACAGTAAAATCTAACTGTGATATCTCATTAAGCAGTGCCTCATTTAAAATTTCATCACTGTCTAAAGAGAGTATCCAGTCATACTTACTTGCTTCTGCGGCTGCATTCTTTGTCTCTCCAAAACCCAAAAATGGACCCTCAACTATCTTCACATTTTTATACTCTAATGCAATACTTTTTGTTTGGTCTATTGACTCATTTAAATAAACCAAAACTTCATCAAACAAGCGTAAAGAATCTAACGATTGCCTAATTGTTTCATCTGCATTTTTGGCTATCATTGCCACTGAAATATGGTTTATTGCTTGTTTTAATTCACTAGAATTTCTTGTAAAAATACGTTTGGGTTTAATATATCTTAAAAATTTCTTTTTAAACAGTTTTTTGTCTTTATGCTTTTGTGAAGCCTCTAAAGCAATCTTCACTGCTTCTTTTTGTGGTATATCAATCCATTGCGTATAGATATTTACGATATATTCCAAATCATTATCGTCTGCCCAAAGTTTAGAAAAATTTTCTAAACGCTCTTTGGATGTATAGGTTTTAAATCGCATCCTATTCACATCAATAATCTTAAACTCATATGCTTTAGGTGCTATTTCTTTTATAAGTATATTGCCCGGTGAGTAGTCTAAATGTTCTATATCTTTTTCGTGAAGGGCATAGGTAAATGCAGCAAATTGCTCAAAAATAGCCTTTCTGTGTTTAAAGTTTTTTTGCTTTAAGACTTCACGAATCGTAAAATCATACGCATACTCTTCACACAAAAAATAGCTATCATACAACAAGCCAAATTTTTTAAATTCAGCGTACCCTATAGGCTTTGGCACAAACTCAACAATTTTTAAACTATTAAAATAAGATCTTTTTGCTTTTGAATCACGTAAAAAAGTATAGGCTATTTTATTGATAAAATGTGGAATTTTAAAAGATTTAATCGCAATATTTTTTTCTACAAAAGAGAGTATCTTAATCTTGTTTCTTTTGTCCCAAATATTTTGATCTGCACTTGCAAAATATTGTCTTATATTTTTTAACAGCGTGATATAGGTATCATGAGTAACTTTATATTTCATTCTCTACCCTATTCTGTGCTAAAAGTAACCCTACAATAAAGGCAAAAAGTGCCATAGAAAATTGCCTATGAAATATCACTTCTGATAGAAAAGCAAACAATAAAACAGACACATAAATATATTTTATCTGTTCATACTCTCTATTTTTAATCTTAATCCTAGCTACGCTATAAAAAATATTTAAAAAGATAAGCAATCCTATCAATCCTAGCTCGGTAAAGATTTGTAGATATTGATTATGCATATGCATAAAATTCTCTTGCATACATTCCATCTCTGGATACTTTGTATCTATGAGATGATGAAATCTTTTCATATTATCAGTAATACCTTCTCCAATGATAGGATGGTTGATAATAATGTCTTTAGCGACAATACAAGCACCTACCCTACCCCCCAAAGAAGAACAGTAATCTTTTTCTTCAACGATATGTGCAATACTCTCTTGGGTCATAAACATACGATCATGAAAAGTATGACTAAAATTAAATGCAATAATCAACAAAATAAAACTTAATGTCATTGCAACTACAATGGCTTTTGTTTTATTGGTAAAACTTACTATGGTTAAAATAAAAAGTCCTATGATAAACGCCAACTGTCCTGTACGCCCTTCCGTTAAAAACAGGTTGCCACTTATTGTCGAAAAAAACAAAAGATATATACCTTTGTATTTCATCTGTTTTTCATTAAAAATACGACTGAGTAGTACCAATGCTGTAAAAGCAAGAAAAACACTATATTCAATGTGATGCATAAATGGTGAAGGATTTTCAGGTGTCGCATGTTTAAACTGCCAAAGTTCAAAAAAGACCCCATAAGCAATAATTTCGCTCACAAACATACCTAAAATAAATGCAGATAATGCCTTAGAAATCTGCTCTTTTTTTAAAGAAGTACAAAGCACCACTATAGGCAAAAAATACCAATACTTATGTATATAATGCAAAGTCTCTGCTCTATCATCTGTCCAAAAAACAGAAAGCAGATTAAAGAGTAAAAATATACCCAATGCCCAAATAACTTTATTGGTTTTTAACACGTGTAGTTTGTATTTAAAATTTCCTTCTAGTAACCATATTAGTATCAACAGTGCTGTAAAAAAAGAGATACCTGCTCTTGAAAGAGGTAATATAAAGGCATACGCCATAATGATATAATTTGTATACCTATGTATTTCTAGTTGCTTCAATTTACTTAAAATCATTTTGCCCTTATCTTCTGACATATTGTCTTATGTATTGTATTGTTTTTTTGTACCAAATACTCATGATACAGATATTTTAAAAAATGATCTACTGCTTCATGGTCTAAAGAGAGTGTTTTAATTTTCTCTATTTTTTCTATCAATTCTTGTTGATTTTTTGCCGAAAAAGCAATACCATCTATTGTATAAAAAGCATCTCCTAATACAATCACTTTTTTATGAAACAAAAGAGACTCCAATCCAACTGTTGAATTTATTGTAATCACTGCTTCACTTTTTTCTATAAGCTCTTGTGTACTATAGGTATTTCTAAAATGCAAATTTGGCATCTCTTTAATCCGTGCATATAAATCTTCGTACGAAATACCGCTTGAAGGATGCTCTTTAAATACAAAATGATATGCACTCTCTTGTGATATTTTTTCAATCACATCAAAAAGCATTCTCATATTTTTAACCCATTTTGAGTGTGAGATAATTTGCGTATCATAATCGACTTG
>QNZW01000032.1 GCA_003978375.1 Sulfurovum sp. | reverse complement strand
CGTATGCCTTTGGTCTATTTTCTTATTGGATACAAAGTGGTTGAATTGAGTATTTTTTATCTTATTTTTTATCAAAAACATTATCTAAAAACCTTGGCAGAGACATACCATATCACTGCTCTAGAAAAGTTTGAAAAACAGGCAAAAAAATTCTTTTTTCTGGTACCTCAAGGCTCTATTGTTTTTGGTATTCTTTCGTATAAACTTTCAGGAGACATACGTTACTTATGGCTTTTTCTTTCTATGGCTGGGATTTTATTGTGGTGGGTCAATCCTAAAAAACTTTAAACTTATGCTAAAAATATCTTTTGATATTCCTCTTCATTGTAGCCTACATGCACTTTGCCATTGTCGTACTCTATGATGGGGCGTTTAAGTAAATAGTTCTCTTTTGCCATCCATGCTATTTTCTCTTCATCATTGAGATTAAGTGCTTTTAATTTTAGGTCTTTATATTTTGTTCCTCGCGTATTAAAAATCAGATCCAATTCTACCTGTTTTAACCATTCGCGAATTTTATCTTCGTCCACAGACTCTACCTTATAATCCACAAAATCAAATGCGATATCATTTGTTTTCATAAATTTTCGTGCTTTACCCACAGTAGAACACGTTTTTATCCCATAGATTGTCATACTTGCTCCTGATTATAAAAATATTGTTCCTCATTGTGCCCTTTATTTGATTAAGAAAGTTCTAAACTTTTTTATACTCAACTATCGTATTAAAAATAGCTTCCATCTCATCAAATGTTTGCAACGCCAAGATAATACCTTCAACGATTTCATCTTCATTGTTTGGGTATTCATGTGTAAGTTTATTTCGTAATTTTCTATACTGCATCCACTGCATTGCATCATCAATGAAACCTAATTTTTCTAACTTATCTAATATATCAAGAAGAGACATGCTCTCTTTGTATTCACCCAACTCATCTAAAAAAAATCGAAAAAGTTTCTCACCCATCATATCTTGAAATTTTATAAATCTATAGATAAAGGTATCTATCGTTTTTACTTTTTCAAAATCTTCAAAGATTTCTACACTGAGTTCATTGTCAAATGCCCTAATCTCTTTTTGAGCTAATTTGGCTCGTGATTTGTGAAGGTTTATTTTATCAATAATCTCTTGCATCATAAAATAATAGCCTCATGTTTTATAGTTTGAAAAAATTTATCTTTGTTTCTTTTAGGTGTATCCAATACAAGGTCTATTTTACGAGCTATACCATTTAATTCTAGTTTAGCCAAAATCATAAGCTCATCTTTCAGGGTAATATCTTGAGATGTAATAACAAACAAATCAATATCTCCACCTTTTTTGGTATCATCTACACGACTACCAAAAAGAAAGATACGAGCATCATCAAAATGACTTAAAAATGTTTTTTTTATAATATTTACACTCTCTTGACTAAGTCTCATATCTCTTCCTTTTAAAATAATCTTCTATACTGCCATGGAAATAATTATACCATAAGAAGCATGGTATACTTAACTTCTAAAAAGTGTGCCATCAAGATGTTCTTTGTCTATGAGAAATGATTTCACCGCAGCAAGATCAAATCCTGAAGCCAAAAACATCTCTCTGCCATGCTTCATCAAAAAATCAGCTGCTTGTAGTTTGGTGACAATGCCTCCTGTGGCAAATGTATTGTTAGGGGTATGCCCTGCTTCCAATTCATCTTTGGATATTTCTGTCACAACTGCTCTACGTTTGGCATCTTTATGGAGGTTGGGATCCTTATCATAAAACGCATCAATGTCAGAAAGTATGACCAATAATTTTGCATCAAAATAGTGTGCCACATATGCAGAGAGTCTATCATTGTCTCCAAAGATTAATTCTTCTATACTCACCGTATCATTTTCATTAATAATAGGTATCACATTATTGGCTAAAAGTGTATCTATAGCTACTTTTGCATGTGCTATTTGGTTTTTAGCCTCAAAAACATCTGCACTCAAAAGTACTTGTGAGCAGAGCAAATCAAAAGTAGCAAATTTTTCTTGATACATCTTCAGAAGCAGAGGTTGTCCTATGGCAGCAAGGGCTTGTTTGTTGGCAACAATCGTTCTATCAAGTGGTAAACGCGTAAAACCAGCTGCTACGGCACCTGAGCTGACCAATATCACTTCATACTTATGTTCTTTTAACAAGGCAATGAATTCCACTAAATCCATCATTCTCTTTTTTGCTATTGCTCCCTCTTCTGCAAGTACATGAGAGCCTACTTTGATAACCATACGTTGCTTGTTCATTGCCTATTCCTCTTGTGCTTCTTCAACATTCTTAACAAAATCTCCTAGAGCATAACGCAGGGCTTCTGTATTGAGATGTGCTACGGAGGAGATAGGCAAGACAAACAGTGGCTTTTCTTGTGGTAAAGTCATACCAAAATCTATTTTAAACCCATAACTTAGATATGTCATATCTGCTTTATATTTGCCCAATGTATCATTGGCTTCTAGCCCAATATCAGATAAAAATGTTTTCGTTAAAACATTGACTTCATCTTGAGAAAGTGAGTCAATTTTGGTAATCACAATGGCATGTCTACGCGTCGCTAAGGTTTGGGAATAACGTTGCAATTCAATTAAAAGTGTTTGATATTGATATTTCATCTCTCTATAATTTGTTGCATCTATGAGAAGCAGGAGTGTTTTGGTTCTTTCTATATGCTTTAGAAATTCCAATCCCAATCCTCTACCATCACTTGCACCTTCTATAATACCAGGAATATCTGCCATCATAAAAGAGTCATAATCACCTACGTGTACCACACCAAGCTTGGGTGTGAGTGTTGTAAACTCATAATTGGCTACTTGTGGTCTGGCATTGGAAAGTGTGGCAATAAGTGTAGATTTTCCTACATTAGGATAGCCCACAAGCCCTACATCAGCAATCAGTTTCATCTCCAAACGTACCTGTTTGGTCATACCTGGTAATCCAGGCTGTGCATAAGTAGGTCGTTGATTGCTTGAAGATTTAAAGTGCATATTGCCCAAACCTCCTTTGCCACCTTCTAAAAACAACACAGTTTGACCCTCTTCCACAAGATCTAAAATCTCTTCGCCTGTTTCCATATCTACAATAACAGTTCCTGGAGGTACAGAGATAGTCGTATCTTTTCCTTTTCGTCCATAGCATTTACGCCCTTCACCAGGACGACCGTTTTCTGCTTTGATATGTTTGCGTCCACGTAAAGCAGAAAGTGTATCGGTATTGTTGTCTACCTTAAAAAAAACAGCACCACCTCTACCACCATCACCACCATCAGGGCCACCATTGACCACAAACTTTTCTGTCCAAAAAGAGATGGCACCAGCCCCTCCTTTGCCAGAACTAATGACAAGTTCTACACTATCTACAAACATTTGTAAGCCTTTTAGTAAGCTACATGATGTAGCCTATGAATTGTGAAATTATATCTAAATTGAGGGAAATTATGGCTATTGTTTTACCATAATGAAGTATTCTAATCTTCCAAAGAGATATGCTTCTGTTCTATTATTTTCTCTTCTGCTCTTTCAAAATCGTAACTCTTTAACGTAGGATTATAAGCAACACTTCTTTGAATCAAAAATACACTTACATCAGAACCATTTTCTTCCATATCATTACATGCAATAGTATATGCTTCACGGGCCTCTTTTGGATTTTCAAATACAAATCCATCTTCTTGCCATGTATCGGCATTAAAATAAAATCCATTACTCGCTGTGACTATATATTCTGTTAAATTATCCATATTTTCCACTTTTTTGTGTGTATTATTGCACAATTAGGATTAATATTTAATGTAAAAAGATAATGGGTATAAAGAATGTTGCAGGCAACCCTGCAATAGGGGAGTGCTTATGCAGGTACTACAGAAACTTTTTTCTGACTTGCTGTTCTATTATCGAACTTTACTACACCTTCAATCAGTGCAAAAATAGTATGGTCTTTACCCATCCCTACGCCTGTACCTGGATGTACTTTTGTACCTCTTTGTCTAATGATGATGTTGCCAGGAATTACGGCTTCTCCACCATATTTTTTCACGCCTAAACGACGTCCAGCTGAATCACGGTTATTCTGAGTAGATCCTTGACCTTTCTTGTGTGCCATTTTATCTCCTTATGCTATTTTTGTAATTCTAACTCTTGTAAAGCTTCTTCTGAAACCACGTTTGAGTTTTGAATCTTTTCTTCTTCTTTTTTTGTAGATGATAACTTTTTTATCTCTACCTTCATTGATCACTTCACCCTTTACTACAGCACCTTCTACAAAAGGAGCTCCTACGGTTAATTCGCCATTATCCAGCGCTAACACTTCTTTAAACTCTACTGCTGCTTTTGGATCTAAATTCATTTTGTCAAAACAGATGATATCACCCTCTTGCACTTTAAACTGTTGACCACTTGCCTTAATGATTGCGTACATTGCAAACCCTTTACTATCTTATGTATTTTAAAAAGTTCGTGATTATAGCTAAATGTATTTTAATTTTTATTTAAATAAGGCGCTTTGCTTGCAAAAGCCAAAGTATCTTATTTAAAATCTCATCAATAAGAATAATTTGCACCTGCTACGGCAATACACTCTATCTCAACCAATGCATTTTTAGGTAAGGTTTTAACTGCTATTGTACTACGCGCTGGTTTATGTATACCAAAATAGTGCGCATAGATATCATTGACCACTTCAAAATCATTCATATCTGTAAGATAAATTGTCGTCTTAATCACATCATTAAAATGTGTATTTGCTGCTTCAAGTACATAGAATAGATTTTTCATGACCTGATGGGTCTGATGTGCCACATCTCCTGCTTCCATACTACCATCTGGCATCAAAGCAATCTGCCCAGAAGTATAAATAAATCCATTGGCTTCCACTGCTTGCGAATAAGGACCAATCGCCGCTGGTGCTTCTTTTGTTTCAATAAATTTCATAGCTTACCTCTTTTTAATTACGTTCATAAAACACATAAGATGTCGAATAGTCTGAGAACTCAAAATAGACTTTTTTCTCTCCTGCATCTTTCTTTCCATTCAAGTTCAAATCATCAATTCCATATCCATAACGATAAGGTCTACTTACATTACTACTCGTACCTCTAGCTGTTGAGAGCTTATCGATGTGAATAAATTTGTGTACAAGTTTGTCTCCTGCATAGATATCAAGCACGCCATTGGTTCCTGTCCAATTTTGTAAAGAACGGCTTAGACTATTTTGTGTTTCTTGTGTACATCCTACCAAAAACAACATCATTGCAGATACAAATAATATTTTTACTTTCATCATTGTCACTTCTCCTAAACTTTTTATTTATTGTAACACGATTAAACTTTTGGCATTCCAAATTTTTGGGTAATGAGTTCACCTTCATCGTTAAAATACAAATAATAAAGTGTATCTTTTTTGACAGATAAACCTGCCAAATAGCGAAGTGCCAAATTTGCTTGAAGTGATCCTATATGCATCACAATAGGAGCAGTAATCCCTCCTGGTTTATGATCAGAAATGTTAAAAACCTGAAAACTTGCTTCATCAAAAAAGCAGACTTGTCCATTGTACTCCTCTACTGAAGCATAAATCCAAGGTGTTTTTGTATCTTTTGCATACGTATCTATCGCTTCACGTACTGGTAGATTATCAGTAGCATCTAAAATCAAATCATAGGTATTACCCATTTGAGTAAAGGCATCAAAATCCATATCAAATGCCACTGTTTTTACAAAAGGATTTTTTGATTCCATAAGCTTACAGACCGTCTTGGCTTTATTGAGTCCTTCATCTTGAAGTGTAAAGGCTATTTGTCTATGAATATTATGTAATGAGATTGTATCAAAATCTATCATATGTATCTCACCTATACCTGAAGTACCTAGTGCTTGTGCCAGAGTAGAGCCTAAGCCACCTGCACCAATAATGGCTATTTTCTTTTTTTCTAGCCCTTGCTGTACTTGTGACCCCCAAAGTTGTATCTGTCTATTAAAATATTCACTTTGCGTCATTTTTTACTCCTTTCGCTGTTTGAGTTCTTTTTGAAACCCCCATGATTTTCGATGTTCATTGACCTCTTTTTTATCGATTACTTCTATAAGCATTGACTCTTTGTCTTCAAGCATCATC
>QNZW01000156.1 GCA_003978375.1 Sulfurovum sp. | reverse complement strand
AATCGCGGGCGTAGCTCAGTGGCTAGAGTTCCTGCCTTCCAAGCAGGCTGTCGAGGGTTCGAATCCCTTCGCCCGCTCCACTTTTTATGAAAATAAATCTTAATCTTTCTTGCTGATTTGTATTCTTAATTTTAACTTAGATATACTTAGTTTTATAAGAAAAAAGTTTATCTCATATTATGTCATAAATCACCAAAGATTTCATAAATACTTTGCTCATGGATTTATAACTATTCTATTAGTCTTACTTTATTTTATAAGATTTACAAATATATAAAAATAAGGATTTCAAATGAGAACAAGGAATTTAAAAAAAGCTATTGCTGTATTGAGTCTATCTATGGTTGTTATGACAAGCTCCATTGTAGCAAAAGAACATAGCAATAATGATAACAATACAATCATACCTTATAAATTTTACAATAGTATTTTTCCAGTGATTGGGTCAAACCCTACATATGGCAAATTTTATGGTGCTGCTGTTAGTTCAGGCGTGACACTAGGTGATCCATCCACCACCAAAATGTCTACTGTCTCGGCAAGTGCAGCTTGGACTTCAAAAAATCAAACTATGTATCTTATAAAATCTATAGGATATACGGAAAATAATGATTGGATGTTTATAGAAGATAGTCGTGTTTTTCTCTCGTCTCAAGACACTTATGGACTTGGCACAGGAAGAACTGTAGACGGAAGGTCACAAAATAGTCTCACATCAGATGATGCACAACCAATGGATTTTGATCTATTACGTTTTTATTTAACTATCGCAAAGAAAATAAAACCTTCACTCTATTTTGGTGTAGGATATATGGTTGATAAGTATAAAAATGTAAAAGATTTAAACTATAATGCTGATACAAAAACCAGTTACCATACATACAGCACAAAACATGGTTTTGATCTTAAAAGCACTACACTCTCTGGCGTTTCATTAAATCTTATTTATGATACACGTGACAATATTGCTACACCATATAGTGGTATGTATGCTTTTGCATCTTACAAATATTTTCCAAAGTTTTTAGGTAGTGATAAAAAATCATCTTCTTTATGGCTTGAGTTTCGTGATTATTTCAGCTTAGATAAACAAAATCCACGAAAACTACTTGCGTTGTGGAGTTACGTTAATACAGTAACCAGTGGTAAGATGCCTTACTTGGATTTACCAGCTCTTGGATGGGATCAATTTGGACGTTCCGGACGTGGATATATCCAAGGACGTTTTAGAGGTGAAGATATCTTTTATACAGAGCTAGAACTTCGTATGCCTTTGCCAATCTCAAAAAAACATCCAAATAGATATGGCTATACCCTATTTGTCAACACTACAAGTGCTTCAGATAAAGACCGCAATCAAAAATTTCTTCAAAATTTTCAGTTTGGTGCAGGCGTAGGTTTTCGTTTTTTACTCAACAAAAAAAGTCGTGCATACCTTACAGCTGACTTGGCTATAGATGAGAATAAAAAAAGAAATTTTTATTTAAATATAAATGAATCATTCTAGACCCAAGACTATTTATATATTTTTGCTATAATCCTTATCATTATGAGTAAAGATAAAATATGAAACTAATCGTAGCCATTACTGGTGCATCAGGTATTAAATTGGGTAAGAAATTTATAGACTACTTACCCAAAGAAATTGAAGTGCATGTCGTAGTCTCTGACAATGCTTTAACCGTAGAGAGTTTTGAAAACAAACAAGTTACGCTACACGCTCATGACAATATTGCAGCCTCTATTTCAAGTGGCTCTTTTCAAGTAGATGCCACGGTTATTATACCTTGTAGCATGAATACTTTGGCGAAAGTAGCCTGTGGTATAAGCGACAATCTCCCTACCCGTGTGGCAGCAGTAGCACTCAAAGAGCAAAAAAAGTTACTTTTGGCACCACGTGAATTGCCTTTTTCTGCTATAGCTTTAGAAAATATGCATAAATTAGCCTCACTAGGTGTTATAATAGCACCGCCAGTCATGGGCTATTATTCTGAATCTTCGACCCTTGAAGAGATGGAAAAGTTTATGATTGGGAAATGGTATGATGTATTGGGTATTGAAAATAATTTATATGAGAGATGGAAATAAGTAACCATGGAGATGATTTTATGAAAAAAGCGATTTATCCGGGGACATTTGACCCCATTACGGTAGGACATTTAGACATAGTCAAACGTGCCTGTTCCATGTTTGATGAAATCACTATCGCTGTAGCAAAAAGTGCTTCTAAAACCCCTATGTTCAGCCTAGAACAACGTATTGGCATGGTAGAAGCAATTACGAATGAGTTTCCTAAAGTAAAAGTCGTGGGTTTTGAAGGCTTACTCGTAGACCTTTCAGATAAACTCAATGCCAATATCATTATACGAGGTTTACGTGCTGTAAGTGACTTTGAGTATGAGTTACAAATGGGATATGCCAACTCTTCACTCAAAAAAGAGTTGGAGACTATCTTTCTTATGCCTAGTTTAGAATATGGATTTGTCAGTTCGTCTGTGGTACGTTCTATTTTACCTTTTGGGGGGAAAGTCGATCATCTATTGCACCCAAAAGTCATACAAATGATTAAAGCGTATAGACAATAATGTATATACTTTTTGAGGGCATAGATACCTGTGGGAAAAGTACACAAATAGAGCTACTTTCACAAAAATATCCAGAGATTATCGTCACCAAAGAGCCAGGAGGTACACACTTTGGCAAAAAGGCTCGTGAAATACTACTTTCTGATTCTTTGGCTTCCAAACGTGCAGAACTGCTACTCTTTCTTGCTGATCGTGCAGAGCATTATGAAGAAGTAGTAGCACCCAACCAAGATAATATAGTTATCTCTGACAGAGGTTTTCTTTCTGGTATAGGATATGCCCTTGCCAATGATGATTTTGATTTTGATACACTTGTCACGCTCAATCGTTTTGCACTCAAAGGAAATTTCCCTGATAAAATCATCTTGTTTGTCACAAATAGAGAAACATTAAAACAAAGAACTTCTCAAAAAGAGCTCGATGGTATAGAACTACGTGGACTAGAATATCTTATCAATGTACAAAATAAAATGCTTGAAAGCTTACAAAAACTAGACATAGATTATCTAGAAGTCGATGCCACAGAGAGTATTGAAAATATACATCAAAAGATATTGAGCTATTTAGAGCTATAATTTCATAAAATGAATGTAAGATGGGTTTTTAAACCCACGCTGTAAAGGTAACATATGATAAATCCCTTAAGAGGTATGAAAGACCTTACTTTTGATGAGAGTCAGAGATTTAACCACATTATAGAGGTGGCCACTACGATAGCCAAGCGTTATGGCTATAGCTACATTGAAACGCCTATACTCGAAGAGACTGCTCTTTTCAAACGCTCTGTAGGTGACAGCTCTGATATCGTCAGTAAAGAGATGTATCAGTTTGAAGACAAAGGGGGAAATGATGTCTGTATGCGCCCAGAAGGAACTGCTGGAGTGGTACGTGCCTTTGTCTCTGCCAAACTCGATCGCCAACCAATCAAACAAAAATTTTATTACTATGGTCCTATGTTTCGTTATGAAAGACCACAAAAAGGACGCTTAAGAGAATTTCACCAATTTGGTTGTGAAAGTTTTGGAGAGGCTTTAGTCTACGAAGATTTTACTATCATCACGATGATAAGCCAAATCTTTGAGGCACTTGGTATCGGTTTTGACTTACAGATAAACTCTTTAGGGTGTACCACGTGTATGCCTCCATACAAACAAAATTTAGTGACATTTCTCTCAACAATAAAAGAATCACTTTGTGATGATTGTAACAGACGTATAGATACAAATCCTATTCGTGTGCTTGATTGTAAAAACAAGACCTGTCAAAGCCTTTTGGCAGATTCACCAAAACTCATTGACAATCTTTGCCAATCGTGTGATTCTGACTTTAAAAAGCTTACAAAGTTGTTAGATAATGCCCATATTACCTATACAGTTGACACCAATTTAGTACGTGGATTAGACTATTACAACAAAACTGCCTTTGAGTTTGTGAGCAATGACATTGACATTGGCTCACAATCTGCCATTGCTGGGGGAGGACGCTACGACAAACTTGTAGAATATCTTGATGGAAAACCTACACCTGCTATAGGTTTTGCTATAGGCATAGAACGTATTATGCCATTGGTAAAAATGCCAGAGCAGATACGTGAGGGTATCTATTTGGGTGCCATGAGCGAAGATGCCGTTGAAAGACTTTTTGATCTTGCCACTGAAAAACGCAAAGAGACCAAAGTAACAGTAGAGTACAACTCCAAAGGTTTTAAAAGCCACATGAAAGGAGTAGACAAAGCCAAAGCGCGTTATGCAGTACTCATAGGCGAAAATGAACTAGCCAATGATACAGTATGGATGAAGGATTTAGAAAGTAAAGAAGAGACTACTCTACCAATGCATGTATTTAAGGCATCTTTATGAAACATTTTGGTTTACATATTTGGGGTGATGATAACTTTATCATAGACCATGACACCATCAATGTAAACCATGCATCTAAGCCCTCTTTACTAAAAATTACTCAAGAGATTCGTGAAAAAGGCTATAAAGGTCCTTTGCTACTTCGTTTTCCACATCTTATAGAAAAACAAATTTCTACACTTTTTAAGACATTTGAAAAAGCCAAAAAAACATTTCATTATCAAGGCAATTTTCATGCTGTCTTTCCTTTAAAGGTCAATCAATTCCCAAACTTTATAGAGTCACTTATGCAAGTCTCTCATACCTACAATTATGGCTTAGAGGCAGGAAGCAAAGCAGAGCTTATCATCGCAATAAGTAAAACAGCTATTGGTGCACCTATTACTGTCAATGGCTTTAAAGACAAAGAGATGATATCTTTATGTTTTATCGCAGCAAAAATGGGACATAACATCACCATCACCATAGAAGGACTAGGAGAACTAGAAACCATCATTCAAGTCAATCGTGAGTTTAACGATGGCATCAAAAATCCTATCACTCCTAAAATTGGTATGCGTATACGTCTGCATAATGCAGGTATTGGTGTTTGGGCAAAAAGTGGTGGATACTCTTCTAAGTTTGGGCTAACTTCTACTGAGCTTCTTGAGGCCTATGAGATGCTCAAAAAACACGGATTACTCTCTCAGCTTTGGATGATACATTTTCACATCGGTTCACAGATGTCTGATATTGCACCTCTTAAAAAAGCTTTACGTGAAGCTGGTAACATCTATGCAGAGCTTAAAAACCGTGGTGCAGATGCACTTGGAGCCATCAATATTGGTGGAGGATTGGCTGTAGAGTATAGTCAACATGAAGCCAAACAAGAGCGTAATTATTCTCTCCAAGAGTTTGCCAATGATGTGGTGTTTCTCATGCAAGAAATAGCCAAAAGCAAGGGAGTGACAGATCCTGATATTTTTACTGAGTCTGGTCGTTATATTGCGGCTTCACATTCGGTATTGATTGCTCCGGTATTAGAACTTTTTTCACAAGAGTATCATGAAAAAGGCTTACGTCTTAAGAAAAAAAATCCACCTCTTATAGAAGAGCTTCATGACCTTTATACCTCACTTTCTCGTAAACATGCACGTGAATATTTGCATGATGCACTCGACCATATGGAGAGTTTACTCACCCTCTTTGATTTGGGCTATATCGATTTAGAAGATCGTTCCAATACAGAAATTTTAGTCAATCTCATCATTAAAAAAGCTATTTATCTTTTACAAGATGAGGGTACAGATGAACTTAAAAAACTTCAAGATCGCATACAAGAGAAGTACCTTATCAATTTTTCTGCATTTCAATCATTGCCTGATTTTTGGGGATTGGCACAACATTTCCCCGTCATGCCTTTAGATAAGCTAGACAGCAAACCAACAAACCCTGCAAGTATATGGGACATCACTTGTGACTCAGATGGAGAAATAGGCTTTAACCGTGAGTTACCACTCTATCTGCACGACATTGATGTGAGTAAAGAGGAGTATTTCTTAGCCTTTTTCCTCACTGGTGCGTACCAAGAGGTACTAGGGATGAAACATAACCTCTTTACCCACCCCACAGAAGCGGTAATCACTTTTGGCAATGACGGTAAATATACTATAGATAAACTTATCGAAGCACAAAACGTTATGGATGTATTGGATGATTTAGATTATAATACAAGTATCATGGATAAAACGTTAAAATACCGTATCGAAGAATCTGAACTAGTATCTAAAGAAGAAAAACGAGAACTTTTGGGTAAACTTTACCTTTATTTAAGTGAAAATAGCTATCTTAAGACCATTCAAGCGAACAATGAAAACAAGGAATAAGCATCATGTACATATTTAGTTTAATAAAAGAAGATTTTTTAAATGTTAATATAAAGAATGACCCTGCCTTACATTCCACTTTTGAACTTTTTTTTAACTACCCAGGGTTATGGGCAATGTTTTTTTACCGTATTGCAAATAGATTTTATAAGATGGGTTTACGTTTTATTCCCCGTTTTATTTCTGCCATAGGTCTATTTTTAACCACCATAGATATTCATCCAGCTGCAACCATTGGTCGTAGAGTTTTTATAGACCATGGTGTAGGTGTGGTGATCGGTGAGACTACTATCATCGGTGATGATGTACTTATTTACCAGCAAGTTACACTAGGTGGTGTAAGCACAGACAAAGGCAAGCGACACCCTACCTTGGAAAATAATGTAGTTATTGGAGCAGGGGCAAAGGTATTAGGTAATATTCTCATTGGAGCCAACTCTATAGTAGGTGCAAACTCTGTGGTAATAAAAGACGTACCTGCAGACTCAACAGCTGTAGGAATCCCTGCACATGTACTCAAGCGTGGCTATGACAAAAGTCCTCTTAGTCATGATAAAATACCTGATGTCAACAAAGAGATATTTGAGTATCTTATTAAGCGTATAGAAGTACTTGAAGAGGCTCTTCCAAAAACCAAACAAGATGCTATTAAGAAAAAAGATTTTGATTTAGATGAATTATATGATAACTTTATCCACAGTATGGATTAAATTTGAAAATATAAACATGTTAAGTTTCTCTTCTTAGTCCTATCTCAAATATTTTTAGATATAATTAAAGTCATTTAAACCCAAACTATGCCATAAAAATGACCAAACCAATAAAAATATTTATTGTTGGTTTGGCAATCTTGTTGCATAATTTAGGTTAAACATTATAATAAGGGTTTTCATGCTACTCTCTCATCGCATCCAAACACTATCGCCATCTATTACTATTGCTATTTCGTCACTTGCCCGTGAACTAAAAGCACAAGGAAAAGATATTCTTTCATTCTCAGCTGGAGAACCAGACTTTGAAACACCTCAAGGGATTAAAGATGCGGCAATACAAGCAATCAACGATGGATTCACACAATATACAGCTGTCGCAGGTATTCCAGAGTTACTTGAAGCAATTGCAACAAAATTACAAAGAGATAACCATATTCATTATGCACCTACAGATATTATCGTAAGTAATGGTGCAAAACAATCACTGTTTAACCTTTTTCAATCTGTACTAGATGAAGGGGATGAAGTCATTATCCCCTCTCCTTATTGGGTGACGTATCCTGAGCTTGTTAAATATGCCAATGCGATACCTATCACCATAGAAACAGATGAAATCAGTGGATTTAAAATCACTCCAGAACAACTTAAAAATGCCATCACAGCAAAAACAAAAATGCTTGTCTTAACCACACCTTCTAATCCTACTGGTTCTGTCTATTCAAAATCAGAACTTGAAGCATTGGCAGCAGTATTAAAAGAGACAGACATTATTGTAGCTTCAGATGAGATGTACGAAAAGCTTGTTTATGATATAGACTTCGTAGCTACAGCGAGTATTAGTGATGATATGTATCAAAGAACTGTAACAATTAATGGTTTGAGTAAATCTGTTGCTATGACAGGGTGGCGTTTTGGGTACTTGGCTACCCCAAAAAAAGAGCTCATCGAGGCAATGAATAAACTACAGTCACAAAGCACTTCAAATATCAATTCTATTACGCAAAAGGCTGCGATACCTGCACTTCTTGGTAATGTAGATAGAGATATCGAAAATATGAGAAGGGCTTTTGAAGCCAGAGCAGATGAAGCAGTCAAACTTTTTAATGCCATTGATGGAATCTCTGTACTTAAACCACAAGGCGCCTTTTATCTTTTTGTTAATATTAAAGATATCTCAACAGACTCTATTGCATTTTGTAAAGCACTATTACAAGAGACTGGTGTGGCTGTAGTTCCTGGTATTGGTTTTGGTGCAGAGGGCTATTTTAGATTTTCTTTTGCAACAGACATCACGACGATTCGTGAAGGTATAAGACGTATAGAGAAGTTTATAAATCAACAAAAAAACTAATGCTTTTATAAAAGGGGAAATTACTTATGCATATTTTTTTTAAATTATTACTTATTTTTTCATTCTGTAGCATTCATGTTTATGCTACATCCACACATCATACACGTAAAGAAATAGATTTTTCTCTTATTATTTCAGGAGGCGTTAGCTTAGGTGCATACGAAGCAGGATACAACTGGGCATTGATAAAAATGCTTTCCAAATTAAGAACATCTAATCCCTTGGTCAAACCAAATTTAAAATCTGTCTCAGGTGCATCTGCTGGATCAATCAACTCTTTACTCTCTGCAATGTATTGGTGTCAAAAAGAGTCAATACCTTTGCACAATAGTATCGATGATAATCTTTTTTATGAAACGTGGGTTAATCTTGGAATAGAAGATCTTATTATCGCTGGAAGAGATCCTCAAAATAAAAGTACTCTTTTTTCACGAAGAGGATTGAAAAGAAAAGGCAAAAAGATCGTTGCTCACTTACGCAAACCTATCTTTAGAAATAATTGTGAAGTACCTTTGGGCATTACTGTAACAAAGGTGACTCCTATTGTAGAGAATGTGCAAGGCATTAAAGTAAGAAACCAAAACTTTTCGGTACCTCTTACCTTCAAAGTGCGTCAAGGCAAAGGTGTGGTCACAAATAAAAAATTACCCCCAGATGGAAACTTCTATCTCTCCATACCAAATATAGAAAAAGACAGACATAAAGTCATCACGCTTCTCTTTGCTTCTAGTGCCTTTCCCGGTGCATTTCAACAAGTGGAACTTGATTATGTCTATAAAGGGAAAAGACACAAAAATTATTTTATAGATGGTGGACTATACGACAATGTACCTCTCGAATTAGCCACGACCTTAAGCAAACAATCTAAAGTATTTTTCTTTATGGCTCCTGGCAATATGAGAAAAGAAACAGCAAAAGAAAATATAGACCAAAAAGAAGAGATGCCCATTGGATTTATAGAAACAAATCTGTTTCCTGTGCTAAATAGTTTTGATATTATGCAATCGATGAAACTCTATGATGCCATCAAAAAAAATTTTAGAAAAAATTCCAATAAGAAACTTGTGCTTTCATCACGTTATCATCCTATTACAGGAGAGTATCTTAACCATTTTGGTGCTTTTTTAGACCAAAATTTTCGTGTATATGACTATTATGTAGGTGTCTATGATGCTATCTATCATCTTGCCTATGCCTTTAAACGAGATTATCCAAATAGCTTTAAATCTCAATCTCAAGTTGAAATAATGAATAGCTTTAAACATATCTTAGGTATAGATAAAAATCCTGATGCCTTAGCTGCATATACACTGTTTTTGAATGCTGAGTTTTTTCATAAAAAACCAAAAACAACCGATCGTTTTTCTACTATTTATAATGCTTTTAATATCAAGAAACCTGATGCAACCCGATACACAGATATAGAATTTCAGGCCTTTTTAGAAAAACTTGATATGCGTTATTTATCTGTCAAAAAAAATGGATTTCTTGCCTATGCTAAAAAAGATATAAACAATTGGCATAAACGACCTCTACGTTTTATTGTAAATCGTATTACTACTTTAGAAAATGATCAAGCCAAAGTCGACCCAGAACATAAAAATATGGCGGTTATGACAAGTATTGGTGCATGGGCAGTCAGTGGGTCTCTCAAAGAACAAGAAGGGTTTGAATTCTTTGAACTAGCAGTCCCAAAAGATAATGGGAAAGAAGGTCTACGCACGGCTTTAAAGTTTTTTCCTTCAGAAATTACAACAGACTTAAATAATGGAGGCATAGGCATAAGCTATAATGCCCGTTACTACAATACAGGTAAACATTTTTTAGATGGATTTGAAACCAAAGCATCCTATATGATTGCTGATAAAACAAGTAATTTTATTCGTTTTGATCTCAATACCTTTAAAGAGTATAGTGATTTTACGAAGATTGGTGTAGGTGGAAGCTTTTTTGGAGATATAAAAGGTTCCTTCTATAAAGAAAAAAGTGCTTTTGGTGTCAATGCTTATATTGATTTTTTAGATATATTTAGACTAACCTACGTCTACAGAGCTGGAGGTGGAGATTCTACAGGTGTTGACCGTAACTACTTCTATATGGGTATAGAAAATATACCAAGTCTTATCTATTGGCTCAAACGATAAAATACTCGTTTTTGCCACCAGTTTATACGTTTTTCTTTTCTGTCATCTTTTTCATGGCAAACCAAAGTGATCCTCCCACACCAACAAGTACCAATGGTGCTATCCAAGGATATGCTTTGACTGTATTGAATAGTTTGATGATGGTATCACTGCTATAGTATGCACTTAAACCAATCACTAAAACAAAAAATATCGAGGCAAAAAAATTGAAAAAAATAAATTTCCTAAACTCATACTTTGCCAATGCCATAGAAATAGGCACAATAGTCTTTACGCCATAAATAAATTTTTGTATAAAAATAGCCAACACACCATACTTGCGCATAATTAATGTAGCAAGGGCTAGTTTACGTTTATGATTTGCAAGATAAGGATCTATCTCTTTTTTCTGATATCTACCTAAATAAAATAAAAAATTATCCCCCAAAAAATTAAAAAGCATTGCAATAGTCAAAGCAGTACCTAAATCCATCTTACCCATAAAAGAAAATACTCCAGCAGCTGCCACAATAAAAAATGAGCCTCCAAAAGAAAAAAAAGCAATAGCCAAATATCCCCAAGTCTCTAATGATGAAAAATCCATATACAATCCTATATTTTAAGGGACATCATATCTAAAATTCTTTAATGATGCACAAAAAAAATTATTTATTCTCAAATGTAACTACATATAAACCATAACAGATAAGTAAAAAAATAATTGAATAATTGATTAATTTAGGGGATTTTTTCTAAAAATTTTTAATAATAATTTGTATAAATTTTTATCTTTATTATTGAATCTAAATTCACACTCTTTTAAGTGTAAATTAAAAGTTTTTTGACCAACTCCATGAAATTTTACCAATCTTATTTTTGCATAACTCCAGAAAGACTCAATACTATTAATATAAGAAGTACCTTTAACAAATTTATTTTTATTATGATACATTCTAAAGTGCTTATTGCATCCAACACCAACGAATCCATGATGCCCATGCCAACTACTAGAATGAACAACATTATCAGGATTTATTTTCCCTTGTACAATCTTCTGTAGTGTGGACTTCGTAACATTAGGAATTATTTTAGTATAAACTTTCCCTTCTATTTTCAAAAGACCAAAAACAATAATTTTATCTCTAGTATCTCTTTTCTTTTTCTCATAAACCTTAGAAGATTTATATGCAAACTCATTCATTTCAATTTTGTCAAATAATGGAGAGTCTTCATTGCATATTGTGACAATTCTTTTTCTAAAAAGCATCAAGTACCGATTTATTGTATTACGATTTAAGCCTGTGATTTCTGCTATTTGCGTAGCAGATAAATCTTTTGAAAAGAGTTTTACTATTTCTCTAAATTTTAACTCTGAAATATGGCTAACTTTTATATATTTATTTTTCATCGACATTATTCCATATCTGTCATACTATAAAAATTATTTTTGAAGCGGCCCTAAAATCTCATTCAATAATTCGGAAATAGTAGTGAATAAAATCACACTACAATCTTACAGGATTAAAAATATAAAATCTCATAAATTTTTTCTTAAAAGTGAATAAGCATTCATACTTTTATAATATTACTGATAAAATCTTATATCTATATTAAATCTATAGA
>QNZW01000104.1 GCA_003978375.1 Sulfurovum sp. | reverse complement strand
ACTACAGGAGCAATGTCTCCACCGGCAAACGCCAAACTACTCATAGCGATAAAGCTAAGCACTGATAATTTTATTGTATTGTTTTTTTTCATCTTTTCCCTTTTAGATAATTGAAGTGGTCTAATTATAACATAATTAATATTTTTTTGCAAATTTAGAAAATGTCAACCATTTTGTCATTATCTAACACTCCATTCCTTGTTTGTGTATCATCGTGTTTAAAAATAAATAAACAAGTATGATATTAAGAAGAAATAAGATGAGGGTATAGCCATCATTTGTACTTTTTGTGAATTGTAACCCTGTAAGAGAGTAGATGGCTTGTAACATACCTAAAGCAAAAACAGTTTTGGGGGTATTGTTTTCAAAAAAATTTTTGAAAATATGGTGCATATGACATTTGTCTGGTGAGAAGATAGGTTTTTTATTTCTTTTGCGACGCAACATGACTAAGATGGTATCCATAATAGGAATGGCTGTGATAAATAAAATACTTGTTGCAGGAATATAGTCTAGAGATTTTATTGAAAGTATGGAGATAACAAACCCTAAGGTCAGTGATCCACTGTCTCCCATAAAAATAGAAGCAGGGTGCCAGTTGTAGAGTAAAAATGCTAATAAAGCAGTAAAAAATGCACTAGAAAGTAGCATAATAAAAAAATCATCATAGGTATATCCTATAACAAAAAATGAGGCTAAGATAATAATGCTTATCGTAGCAGAAAGTCCATCGATACCATCTATAAGATTGAGTGCATTGGTAAAGCCAACCACTGCAAAGATGCTAAAAGGAAGAGCAAACCAGCCAAGAGTAAGTGTAGTGTTTCCAAAAGTGCCTAAGTTATGAATATAAATACCATCAAAAAAGAGTAAAATAGTAGCAGCAATAATCACAAGAAATTTTGTACGATAGGTTGTGTTGCTATAGTCATCTAAAAACCCTATAAAAAATACAGACAACATTGCAAGAATAGTCCAATAATAAGAAAATTTTAAATGTGAAGAGAAGTATGGCAATATAATAGCTATTGCAAGGACAAAGCCAATACCTGCACCCCTTGGAGTATGCCTAGTATGTGTACTACGTGCATTAGGAATATCTATAAATCCCATAGCAGGAGCGAAAGACTTGAAAACTTGTATAAATAACAAGGTAACAAAAAATATAATAAAAAAGTAGTTAAGATACATCAATAATTTTCCCTATTTATTGAGTTAAAAAAAGTTACAAAACATTGGCATATAATTAAACAAAAATATAATTTAGAGGATTAAAGCAATGTAAAGTTTTTTCCCATAAGAGAATTGTATCCAAAAAATGTATTATCTGTCAAGCTCCTGTATTAGTCGATAACATATGGTACTCTTTATGATTTTCTATCTACATGTACAAATTTATGTTAAAATACAGAAAAAAGAGTAGAAGGATGATGCAGGATGAATCTTACACATTTGGATGAACAGAATAAGCCTAAAATGGTAGATGTGGGTGCTAAAGCATCAAGTACACGAGTGGCTAGGGCTTCAGGTATTATAGAAGTGGGGCAAGAGGCGTTTGATGCAGTCCTTGCCAATACGGCTAAAAAAGGTCCTGTATTGCAAACAGCAGTTATTGCAGCGATACAAGCGGCTAAGCAGACTTCTACGCTTATCCCTATGTGCCATCCTTTGATGCTCACTTCTGTGAAGACCGACATAGAAGAGTTGCCTACTTTGCCAGGGTTTAAACTTACCGTAACAGCAAAGCTCAATGGACAAACAGGTGTTGAGATGGAGGCACTTACAGGGGTGAGTGTAGGATTGCTTACTGTGTATGATATGCTTAAGGCTATTGATAAAGGGATGGTCATTAGGCAGATACAGCTAGAGCATAAAAGTGGTGGCAATAGTGGAGATTTCGACCGAAAACCATCAAACCCTTAGTATAAAGTATAGCTTTAGTAAACATAAATTAAAAAAGGAAAAAGTCATGTCAAAGCAACAACAAGATAAAACCATACCAAAAGATGAGTGTAAAACACGTCCAGATATAACGTACCCAACAAATTGGGGATTTAAGATTATAGGAAGAGACAAAGAGAAACTTTTGGCATGTATAAAAGAGGCAATGGGAGACAAAGAGCATCTCTCTTCTGCGGGCAATGTTTCTAAAACAGGTAAATTTCACTCTTATAATACAAGCTGTATTGTAGATACAGAAGAAGAACGCAATAAAATTTTTAAATTTTTTGAAGAACATGAGGCTGTGGAGATGGTGATTTAGTTAGTTCGGTAATATTAGCAACTTTTAGCTAAAATAAGCTGAAGAATTATATTAGAAAGAAAGGTTAAAAATAGATGATTTTTATTGATGAAATCGTGGCAACAGAAGTCATGGACTCTAGGGGAAACCCTACTGTAAAAGCAACAGTGAGTTTAAGTGATGGTACAGTAGAGAGTGCCATCGTACCAAGTGGGGCAAGTACAGGTAAACGTGAAGCATTAGAACTACGTGATGGTGGTGAGCGTTATATGGGTAAAGGTGTACTTCAGGCGTGCGAGAATGTCAATGGTGCTATTTGTGATGCCCTTGTAGGTCTTAGCCCTTTTAACCAGGCAGAGATTGATGTGACAATGAAAGAGGTAGATGGGACTGAGAATTATGGAAATCTTGGAGCCAATGCTGTGCTGGGTGTTTCTATGGCAGTGGCACGTGCAGCTGCAGCGAGCATGAAGATGCCACTCTATCGTTATTTGGGTGGTGCCAATGCTGTGGTGATGCCTGTACCGATGCTCAACATCATCAATGGTGGAGAACATGCCAATAACTCTGTGGATTTTCAAGAGTATATGGTGATGCCTGTAGGATTTGATAGGTTTTCTGAAGGGCTTCGGGCTTCGGCCGAAGTGTATCATGTGCTCAAAAAAATCATTGACGAGATGGGTGAGAGTACAGCTGTGGGAGATGAGGGTGGATTTGCTCCAAACCTAAAATCAAACGAAGAGCCTATAGAGGTGATCATACAAGCCATTGAAAAAGCAGGGTACAAAGCTGGTGAACAGATAGCTATTGCTTTAGACGTGGCAGCTTCAGAGCTGGTAAATGACAAAGGGTTGTATGTGCTTAAATCTGAAAATAGAGAACTTACTTCTGCTGAACTTACTGCATACTATGCACAGATGTGTGAGAAGTATCCTATTGTCTCTATAGAAGACGGCTTAAGTGAAGATGATTGGGAAGGATGGAAACATCTTACGGAAGTACTTGGAGATAAAGTACAACTGGTAGGAGATGATTTATTTGTGACCAATGTTTCTATTTTGTCTGAAGGCATTGAAAAAGACATTGCCAATTCGATTTTGATTAAACCCAATCAAATAGGAACAGTCTCTGAGACGATGCAAACAGTACGCTTGGCTCAAAGAAACGGTTATAGCTGTGTGATGAGCCATCGTTCTGGAGAGAGCGAAGATACCTTTATTGCGGATTTTGCAGTCGCACTTAATACAGGAGAGATCAAAACAGGCTCAACGGCACGTTCAGACAGAATTGCTAAATATAATAGACTTTTAGAGATAGAAGCTGAGCTTGGGCAGTTTGAGTATCTTGGTAACAAACTTTTTGACAATTAGGGTTTAAATGCTCAATTTACGTATCGTTGAAGCCATTGCAGGATTGTCTATTAAGGCACTGTTGGTTACAATTATAGGGATACTCCTTTTTGGAGTGTATGTAGGTATTTTAATCTATGGTGAAAATTCTCTTACGGTGCTAAACCATTTAAAAGAGAAAAAACAGGGGCTTATTAAAGAGGGAAAAGCCTTAAAAAATAAAAACCAAAGATTGCAAAAAGAGTATTTTGAGCTTAAGCAATTGGAGCCAAAAGAATAGTCGTTACGATGAGAGAAGAAAGAGGCGGGGTATGAAAAATTTACTATGTATGATGGTATTGCTTACGCAAATACAAGCAGAGGAAAATCCCTTTGAGATTCAAAAAACATTCAAAAGAATTAAGCAAGAACAGACTAGTTTTTTTATGCTTGTGAAGAAAAAAATGCTTTCTTATGAAAATAATAGCCCTAAAACAAATATACCAAAACAGCCAAAACCCATAAAAAAAACAGAAAAACACACAAAAATACAAGATAAAAAAACAGTAGCCACAGCATACCAAGAAAAACAAAATGTATCAGTACTTGTAAGAGAGAGCAAAACAAAAAAAAGTATAGCTTTGAAAGAAAAAAATATGAAACTAAAAGAGAAAAAACGCACAATGCTTCGTTTGCAAGAGCTCTCTTTAAAGCAAAAAAAATTAGCAGCACTTTTACGTGATCAAAAAAAATTCTTACAAAAAAATAAGAAAAAAAAGAGACAAAAAGCATATGAAAAAGCTATCAAAGTTGTCAACAGAGAAGATTAAATTTGGGTTAAAAAAGTCTTTTTTTTGCTTGTAATGTTTTGATGATAACCATAGAGATCAAAATCTCAAAAATACTTGCCAAAATAAGTTGGTAATAGTGCAGAAGATCCAGCAGTTTTGCTTCGTGTCCAATGGTGGCAACAGCCACAAGAAGGGTTAAAGGCATAGAAAGAGAAAGGGCTACAAGCAAGGCATCTCTTGCGCCACTTATTTTTTTTAGGACAATGGCAGCAAGCAGTCTAGAAGCTAACATCAAGAACGTAATGAGTAACCCTCCAGAGATTACCCCTTCTAATGTTAAAGCCCTTAAATCAAAAGATGCCCCTACATGGATAAAAAATAGAGGTACTAAAAAACCAAAACCTAGACTAGACATTTTCTCTTCTAGAGATTTTTCATGGTGAAAAAATGCAGAGATAGCTACCCCTGCAATAAAGGCACCAAGTGCTAATTCTAATCCTAAACTAAGCATCACAGCAATCAAGATAAAAAACAGAGACATCGCTAGACGAATATCTTGATCAGAAGTATTGAGTTTTGGCATAAGTGTGCTTTTGAGTTCGGGATACCACCAAAATAGAAGGTGCAAAAATCTGTAAAGAAGATAGACCACCACAATAAATAAAATAAGATAACTTATTTTTTCAAGAAGTTCAATACCAAAACCTGTACTACTCGCAGCATCAAAAATAGTTAGTGCAGCAATACTGCCTATTTCACCTAAAACTCCTGCAATGAGAGCTAGTTTTATCCATGATTTTTCTTTTCCGTAGGCTTTTGAAAGTGGGGCAAGTAGACCTATGGAGATAAGAGGCATAGAGATAATTACAATAGGATGAAGATCAAACACAGCACCACTCAGTAAAGAAAAAAATACAATAAGAAGTAAAAATAGAATCGATTTTCGAATGACGATTTGAGGACTGCTCGTAATCTGCTTAAGATCAACCTCCATACCTGCTAAAAACATGAGATATAAAAACCCTACTTCTGCAATAAGATAAAAATACTCATTATTTTCAATGAGACCAAAATAAGCAAAGAGTGAACCTAAAATAATCTCAACAGGAGGGGTAGGAATGCGTAAAGCTTTGGCTACAAAAGGACTCCCCCAAAGCAAAAAAGAAAGAGAGAGAATAAGGGTTATATTAGTCTGCATGACACTGTGTTGCTATTTCTAATCCAAGCTTGTGAAGCATCATTTTATCGTGGCTAGGGGTGATGCCTTTGGTGGTAAGATAATTGCCAATAACGATGGCATTTGCCCCTGCATCAAACATGGCTTTTTCTTTGTTGTTAAAAAGAAGCTCTCTGCCACCTGCGACCATCAAAAGTTTTTCTTCTCCTAAAAGGGTACGTGCTTTTTGGATGATGTTTAGGGCTTCATCTAAGGTAATGTTGCGTGTTTTTATGGGCAGAGCAGGATTAGGATGATAAAAATTTAAAGGGGTAGACTCAGGAGAGAGTGAAACAATAGCAGCCAAAAGTGCCTCTTGGTCTTGTTTTTCTTCTCCCATACCAAAGATACCACCAGAACATAGTGCAAGTCCAGCAGACTTGACATTTTCACAGGTTTTGTAGCGTTCACTCCATGTATGGGTTTGACAAATTTTAGCATAGTAACGTTCTGAAGTTTCTAAATTGTGGTTGTAGCTATCTATGCCATGATGTTTGAGGTAGGTTAGCTGTTCAAGTGTTGCTGTGCCATTACAAGCGATGAGGTTCAGCCCTTCTACTTCAGCTTTAATCGCTTGTGCAGCACGGGCAACAAAATCTACTTTTTTGTCATCCAGTCCTTTTCCGGCAGTGACT
>QNZW01000215.1 GCA_003978375.1 Sulfurovum sp. | reverse complement strand
AAAGGAAAAATATAATGGAACAATTTAAAACATATGCCTTAATGACAGGACTTACCCTGCTTTTTATATGGTTTGGCAATATGATAGCTGGTGAGATGGGTATGGTTATGGCTTTTCTTGCGGCAGCTGGGATGAATTTTTATGCTTATTATTATAGTGATAAACAGGTACTTAAGCACTACAATGCTATCGCAGTAACATCAAAAGATGCAAAAGGTTTATACGATATCGTCTTTAGGCTTACAAAAGAGGCTGATTTGCCTATGCCAGCACTCTACATTATTCCCGATGCGCAACCCAATGCTTTTGCAACAGGACGTAACTATGAACATGCTGCTGTCGCTGTGACTGAAGGACTTTTAAACCTTTTAAATGAAAATGAAATAGAAGCTGTAATCGCACATGAGCTTAGCCATATCAAGCGCTATGATATGCTTATTGGAACAGTGGCTGCTACCATTGCAGGAGCCATTGCCACACTTGCAAATATGGCTATGTTTACAGGAGGATTAAGCAGTAGAGATGAAGGAAAAGGTGTCAATCCTATTTTAATGATGGTCATCATGTTTGTAATGCCTATGGCTGCTACACTTATACAAATGACCATTAGCCGTAACCGTGAGTTTATAGCCGATGAAGGGTCTGCAAAGATGACAAAGCATCCAGAATGGTTACAGTCTGCACTCCTTAAACTAGAAAACTATGCAATCAATGGTACCATTATGCCCCAAGCCAATGAAGAAACAGCACATATGTTTATCATAAATCCTTTTGCTGGAAAAATATTCCCTTTTAAGCAACTCTTTAAAACCCATCCAAGTACAGAAGAGAGAATAGAAAAGCTAGAAGTATTAAAAAGCATCTCGCATAATGTTTAATCCTCCTCTCCTATGTTATAACCTTTGAGGCATTTCATCTTTAAAAGCAATACGCTCTGCTTTTTCTAAAATTTCTAATGCTCCTTCATCTATCATGGCTTTTGCCAATTGTGCACCAAGATGATTACATTGACTCACCTCTGCTGTCATTTCTTTATGCATGATATGTGTACCATCTGGATAACCTAACATCGCTTTGATGGTGATGGTATCATTATCAATATTTGCATTGACCGCAACAGGAGCAGAGCATCCAGCACCTATAGCAGAAACAAAATCACGTTCTAATGTACTGCAGATAAAACTTTTTTCATCATTGAGACTCATAGCAATTTCTCGTACCTTATCATCTGAAGAGACTATCTCTATTCCTAGTGCTGCTTGTCCCATAGGTGGAATAAAAAAATTTAATTTTTCTACAAAAGGAATGTCTTTTAGTAAATCCAATCTAAAAAGTCCAATATATGCCAAAATAATAGCATCATATTCTCCCTCTTTAAGCTTACGGAGTCTTGTATTGACATTTCCTCTAAGCTCTTTTACTTTAAGATCTGGTCGATGTTCTAAAAGTTGCATACGTCGTCTAAGACTTGTAGTGCCTACAGTTGCTCCTTTAGGCAGTGATGCCAAGTTCTCATAGGTGTGAGACAGCAATACGTCACTCTGATCTTGACGTGCGGTAATCGCACAAAGTTCAAGTCCTTTTGGAATATAAGTGGGGACATCTTTAAGAGAATGCACAGCCAAGTGTGCATTTCCTTCTAGCATCTCATCTTCAAGCTCTTTAGTGAAGTGTCCTTTACCTCCTATAAGTGCTAAAGGTTTGTCAAGTATTTTGTCACCTTTTGAAGTAATTTTATTTAATTTCACTTCCACGTTAGGGAAGCTACTCTCTATTTTTTCTTTTATATGATATGCCTGCCAAAGAGCCAAATCACTTGCTCTTGTTGCTATAATTAATTGTTCCACATTCCTACTTTATAAGTTTTTTATATCCATCACGCATTTTATCCCAATTCCCATCAATGTATATAGTGGGTGTACCAGTTACCATCATTCTTGCTGCAGCTTCTTCATCTTCTTTGATTGCTTTATCTGCTTCTTCTGATTTTACTTTACTTGCTGCGACACTATAACCTGTATGCGCTTGTACTGCTGAAAGTATTTTCGTCATATTTGTCTCTTGTGGTTGAATTTTAAGGGTATACATCTTTTCAACCACATCTTTTTTGCCTTCCTCTTGTGCTATGTGCATCACACGGGTTAGTGTGCCTGAGACAGGATGGATACGCAGTAGTGGCAAATGATAATAATAGAGTGCTATTTTTTTAGGATTTTCACGTGCTGCTTTAAAAATATTTGGCACTATCTCTTGACAGAAAGGACATTGTGGATCAGAAAATACAATGATTTTATGCATAGCATCTTTATTACCATAAAGCAAATGTGCATCATTATACATAGATGTTGGTACTGTAGGTTTAATGCTCTCTCTATAATCATTGCCTGTTTTCAAATCCACTAGATGTCCTGTCACTAGTCCATCTTTTACAAACATCATCTCAGGTGCATGAATCTCTTTGCCTTGATAGTCTAAATCCATGGTTGTAAGGAGTATATCCCAACCTGGCAAATTTGTCTCTTTTTTAGACTCAAGTACGGTTACACCTTTTACTTTTACATCAGGGTTTTTGACTACATTTTTTTTCACATATTTTACTAATTGTTTATTATCTGGTTGTGCATTGGCACTAAGCACGACGCTAATTAGTGTTGTGCTCATCAATAATTTCGACATCAATGACATCTTCTTCTCCTTTTTTTTGAAAGTTATTCTTTTTTGACACTGGTGTAATTTTAGCAACAAATTGTAAATAGTATGCATAAATTAAAGAAAATAAACCTAAAAAATCACTCAATACACCTGGAATAATCAATAAAATAGCTGCTGCAAAATATGCCATACTCGCGTTTTGAAATTTTTGCATACTAAGCTTACCCTGTCTCATGGCATTCATATTGTCCATCATTGTGAAGGAGGAACGTTGAAGCAACATCATACCCAATGCAAAACTTACTACTATCCATATCACTGAACCAACAAACCCTATACTCTCTCCCATTTGCAAAGAGAGATAAAGCTCTAACAATAAAAACGGTATGAGTAAAACGATCATTTATAACACCTTTTGTATAATACTTTCTACAACGTTTTCTGCCACTATTTCTTCTTTTTCAAGTCCTGCTCTTGTAATAATTTCAACCATACCATCACTAAGTTTTTTACCTATTACCACAGCATAAGGGATACCCAAGAGCTCAAAATCTTTTATCTTAGGTCCAAAACGTTCTTTTCTATCATCTAAAAGTACATCTATGTTTTTTTCCTTTAAAGCTTGATATACTTTTTCACCCAATGCTACTTGTGCTTCATCTTTAATATTGGAGACAATCACCTGCACATCAAATGGTGCAGACTCTTTTGTCCAAATGCATCCTTTGTCATCATGGTTTTGTTCTATGATACCTGCGAGTAAACGACTCACTCCTATACCATATGTTCCCATGACCATAGGTACTGATTTTCCATTTTCATCTAAAAAATTACACCCTAATGGTTTAGAATACTGAGTACCTAGCTGAAAAATATGTCCTGCTTCTATGCCCTTAGTATAGCGTAAAATACCATCACAATGTACACAAGTATCACCTTCACACACAGAAGATATGTCTGCATAGTGTACTTCTTCTGCTTTATAATTGCTTGCAGGTACATTTACCTTTAATGCTTCATCTATCACAACTATGGCAACAGTATCTACATTTTCTGCTTCTATTAAATCATTTGCACCTACGGCATTACAAGCTTTTGTCTCTTGCAGTTGGATATCTTTTGGCAATACAAAATTTACATATTTTGTCTCACCCTCGTCATAAAATGCTTTAAAGTGCATTACTTTTACTTCGGTAGAGGCATCATAATGTTTAGGTTTTGCAATGGCTGCTTCGATGTTGGCACCATATTCACAGTTCTCACATACGACAATGGTGTCTTCTCCTGAATCAGCCAATACCATAAACTCTTTACTGCCACTGCCACCTATAGCACCAGAATCAGCCTCTACTACTCTAAAATCAAGTCCTAAACGAGTAAAAATACGTTTATATGTCTCTTCCATAAGGGCAAATTCTCTTTGCATATCTTCTGTATTTGTATGAAAGCTATAGGCATCTTTCATCAAAAATTCACGTCCACGCATGAGTCCAAATCGCGGACGTATCTCATCACGAAATTTTAGGTTTATCTGATATACATTGAGTGGAAGTTGTTTATAACTTTTTACACTTTGACGCACGAGATTTACCATCATCTCTTCATGGGTTGGACCTAGTATAAAATCATTATTTTTACGGTCTTTAAAACGAAGTAACTCTTTTCCGTACTTTTCTAAACGTCCACTCTCTTGCCATAATGCTGCAGGGGTTACAAAACTGAGGCTCACCTCTTGACAACCTGACTTGTCAAGTTCCTCTTTTACCACAGCTCTTACTTTATCGAGTACTTTTTTTCCTAGTGGTAAAAAGTTATAGAGTCCAGAACCCCCTACAGACTGTATAAAGCCTCCACGTATTAGATAAATATGACTTGCTAAAGTTGCATCATTTGGTGTCTCTTTTGTTGTAGGTATGAGTAGTTTTGAAAATCTCACGCGCTGTATCCTTTTGTATGATGATCGGTTTTATATTGTTTGAAATCTATATTTTCTGTATCAATGTTAAACATTTTTTTCACAGACTCAATGCAGTTTGCATTTTTCTTTTGTGTAGATGATTTACGTAAATTTTGTGTTGGATCGTGTAAAAAACGTTTAAACATTTGCTCTGCCATTTTACGCATATTTGCTTCAAATTCGGCAGGAACAAAGCCCTTTTTTATGGCTCTATTCATCTCTTCATCAATAGATTTTAAAACATTTTCACGCATTTGTTTAATCACTGGTTCTATAGACAAAGCCCTGAGCCATGCATAAAAATCATCTGTAAATTTATCGACTATTTCTGCTGCACGCATTGCCTGTTCTTCACGTAAAGCATGATTGGTTTGTGAAATTTCACGTAAGTCATCTATGCGAAACAGTTGTAACTTTTCTAAATCTATATCTTCTATATCTCTAGGAATAGCCATATCAAACCATAATCTAGGTAAAGCTTCATTTTCTATAATCTCTTTGTTTATAATAGGCTCATTTGCTGACGTGGCACTAAAAAGTAAACGGTAACGATTTAGATATTTTTCCAATTTATCTACCGTATCTGCTTTCACATTTTCACCCAAACTGTCTGCAACTTGTGTTACTTTTTCTTTGTCACGTCCGAGCATTACTACGTCACAACCTACTCTAAGTAAGTGCTTAGCAGCAAGTACCCCCATCTCACCTGCACCTACTACCACACCTGTCATCCCTGCCATATTTTCACCTAAAAGTGTATGTGCTTTGCTCACTGCCACAGAGGCTATAGAAATAGGATTTTGTGAAATATTAGTGGCATTACGTACTTGTGCAGCACATTTTACGGCATAGGACAACATACGATTGAGCTTCGTACCAGCTGTTTTATTTTTATGTGAAAGCATAAATGCTTCTTTGACTTGACCTGTAATTTGTGACTCTCCAATCACCAAAGAGTCTAAAGAGGAAACCACTGAGAATATATGCCGTACTGCCTCCTCATCATCATAACTTTTCGCACTATTTTTAAGTTCATAAAAATTTAAATCACTCTTTTGTGCCATAAGCCCTAATACTGCATGGTAAGATGAAAAATTATCTCTTGTGGCTAAAACAATCTCTACACGATTACACGTAGAGATAATAAATGCTTCATGCACAAACTCAAATGCAACAAAAAGATTAAGCATTTCTATGATCTCTTCTGTTTTTGTAAATGCTAACTTTTCTCTCATATTTTGCTCACACGTTTTATGTGAGAAACTAATGATTTGATAGTACATTAAAATTCCCTTTCAATCATTGCCATTGCTAAATGACTAAGTACTTTTTCATCACAAGCATCCATCAATGCTATCGCCTCTTCTATAAGTATTTTCGCTTCGTTGTAACTTTTTTCTATGACACCGGTATTTTGCATCATTGTCTTAATCCATACTTGCTCATCTACACTCAATTTTTTACCATGCAATGATACAAGCTTTATTTTATCATCTTTATTTAAAGACTCATAAAGATAGATATAAGGCAATGTTGTTTTTCCCTCTTCGAAGTCATGTAAAGCAGGTTTACCCAAGGTAGCTTCATCTTTTGTGATATCTAAGATATCATCTATCATTTGAAATGCCATACCAAGGTT
>QNZW01000208.1 GCA_003978375.1 Sulfurovum sp. | reverse complement strand
TAACCGATAGCAGTATGTGGAATTTTTTTAGAGGAAATACAGCAGAAAAAACTATCCACATTAAAGTAGATCATAAACGTCCCAATGTTAATGTACTTGCAAATTCTTATAGTATTACACAGGGAGGAAGTGCTTTGGTTGTTTTCCAAGCAGATGATGAAAACTTAAAGACACTTTATATTGAAGCAGGAGATCAGATATTTAAAGCACAACCTTATAAAAAAGAGGGTTACTTTGCAGCATTGATTGCATGGCCTTTTAATAAAAAAGAATTTAATGCAAAAATTATTGCTATTGATAAAGCCAACAATAAACGTACAACTGATATTCCTTTTTATATTAAAAACAAACGTTATAGAGTCTCGTGGATAAAGGTAAAAGATAAATTTATAGATGGGAAAATAACAGATTTGGCGAGCAGTGATCCAGACTATGCGACTATTAGTGATAAATTTGACAAGCTTCGAGCTATCAATGAAACCATGCGTTTAAAAAATGAAGATCAAATACATAGATTAAGTAAAAAAGTCTCTACAAAAGTATTGGATAAATGGAAAATAAATAAATTTCGACCACTTAAACATGGAGCAAAAGTAGCAAATTTTGGAGATGAACGACACTATTACTATCAAACAAAAGCACATGAAGTCTCTCATTCTTATCATGTAGGATATGATTTGGCAAGTACAAAAATGGCATCGATAAGAACATCAAATGATGGAACAGTAGTATTTGCAGGAGAAAATGGCATTTATGGAAATATGCCGATGATTGATCATGGATTAGGATTGTACTCTTTGTATGGACACTGTTCACAACTTTTGGTCAAAGAAGGCGACAAGGTAAAAGCAAATCAAATCATAGCTAAAACCGGTATCTCAGGTTTGGCATTGGGCGATCATTTACATTTTGGACTTTTGGTGCAAGGGCAAGAGGTGAGACCTATTGAATGGCTTGATCAAAGTTGGATAAGAAAAAATATTGATAAAGTATTCCATGATGCAGATAAAATTATTTTATCTCAATAAATATAGATTTAGGGAGTTTTTTTTTAAATATGATATACTTGCAAAATAAGAAAAAATAAAATATAGATTTATAAATTATGAAAAGGAGGAGGGATGCAACAGCGTACTATTCAAAATGTTGTTGAAGTTGTTGGTATTGGTTTACATAAAGCTGAGCCAATCAAACTTCGTTTGGAGCCATTAGATGAAGATGCTGGGATTGTCTTTTATCGAGAAGATTTAGCCATAAGTATTCCTCTTACTCCTGCTGCAGTGATAGAAACCAAAATGGCAACAGTGATTGGTTCTCAAAAAGGATTTATCTCTACTATCGAGCATTTTCTTTCTGCTGTGTATGCTTATGGTATAGACAATATGCGTGTGGTTGTCAATGGAAATGAGATGCCTATTATGGATGGTTCGGCAATCTCTTTTTGTCTTTTGCTTGAAGAAGCAGGAATTAAAGAACAAGAAAGCCCTAAAAAAATACTTCGTATCAAAGAAGTTGTTGAGGTGAAAGAGGGTGATAAATTTGTACGACTTAGTCCGAGCAATCAAGCCATGTTTGATTTTAAAATTCGTTTTGATCATCCTGTCATTGGTGAACAAAGTGAAAATTTTGCTTTTTCTACGCATGGATTTATTGAAGAAATCGCAAGAGCTAGAACATTTGGATTTGCAAGTGATATCCAATATTTACAAAGTCAAAATTTAGCCCTTGGTGCATCATTGCAAAATGCTATAGGTTTAGATGAGCATAAAGTACTAAATCCAGAGGGATTACGTTTTGACAATGAATTTGCTAGACATAAAATATTGGATGCAATGGGTGATATGATGGTCTCAGGATATAATATTTTAGGAGCATATGCCTCTTTTGCAGGGAGCCATAAACTAAATTATGAACTTACAACAAAGTTACTCTCAGACAGTAAAAACTATGAGCTTGTGGCGGTTGAAAGTTTAGAGAGTATAGCCTTTGCAAAATCATTTGCCTAAGCAATATACACTTCTTGTACTCTCGATTGCTTCACCACTCCTTCTAGGAGTGTATGAAGATGATAGGTTGATAAAAACCCTCTCTTCAGATAAGAAAACATCAGATATTTTACTACCAATGTTAAAAGAGTGTTTGGATGCTTATGATATTTCTAAAATAATTTATACACGAGGTCCAGGCTCCTATATGGCGATAAAATTGACTTATATTATGTTAAAAACCATAGAGATAATGCAGGGTATTCAATGTTTTGGTTGTAGCGGATTTGCATTGAATGGAGATAAACCTATTAAAGCTATCGGTACTCTTTATTTTATCAAGGAAAAAGAGACTATAATAACAAAAAAATATGAACAGCCAGTAAATGCATCTTTTGCATTACCTCAAAGTATTCAAGATCTAGTTATTGATGAAGAATCAACCCCTGAGTATTATCTACCAGCTGTGTAATGGAAGAGTAAAGAATGTTTGTAAGTGTGCCTGCTACTTCGGCGAATTTGGGACCAGGGTTTGATACCTTAGGTTTAGCCATTAATTTAAGAAATGAAATTAAGATTAAACCTTCACGCTTTTTAAGTGTTTCTACGCACGGAGAGGGTGCAGACAATCCAAAAATCAAAAAAAATTCTCTTTTTTTGAGTATTTTTAATGAAAACTATACGCGTCTTACCAAAAGAGAAGATAATTTTAGATTTGAATTTCATAATCGTATTCCTATTTCTCGTGGATTAGGAAGCTCTTCTGCTGTGATAGTGGCTTCACTTTGTGCTGCATACACCGCTGCAAATAAAAAATACAACAAAAGAGAAATTCTTAATTTAGCTTTGCGTTATGAACATCATCCTGACAATATCACACCCGCAGTGATGGGAGGATTTAATGTCGCTTGTATAGAAGGTGATAGGGTTTATAGTAAAAAAAGACGTATGCCAGATTATTTAAGGGCTGTGGTTGTTGTGCCTAATCGTACCATATCTACAGCACGTTCACGAACAATTTTGCCTAGAACATATAGAAAAGACGAGATGGTTTATTCACTGTCTAGATCTTCGTATATGACAGCACTTTTTATGACTGAATCATGGGATTTATTACGTATTGCCTCCAAAGACAAGCTACATCAAGCACGACGGATGAAGATGATACCCGAACTTTTTGATGTACAAAAAATTGCACTTAAGCATGGGGCATTGATGTCTACACTCTCTGGATCAGGATCAACATTTTTTAATTTGGCATATGACAAAGATGCAGATAAAATAGCCGATGCACTACAAAAAAAGTTTCCACAATTTAGAGTTTTTGTCCTTTCTTTAGACAATAATGGGGTTATTGCCCAAAGTTAAGCGATAAGCTTAATCTCTTTTTAGGTATAATATGCATGAAAAAATCACAGCCAATACGTATGTGCATCGCTTGCCGAAGTAGACATCCTCAAAACACTTTGATTCGCTTACAACAATCAGGTACTGAGATTGTTACATTTAGTGGCAAAGGAAGAAGCTTTTATTTGTGTGCATCATGTGTTAAAAATAAAAAGAAAGTCAAAGGCTTAACGAAGCGTTTCAAGCAGGACGAGGAATGTTTTTTTAAGCTTTTAAAGGAGTTAATCAATAATGGATAAAGTAAAAATCCAAGAAATAGCAGACGAAGCCGGACTCTCCAATGGAGATTTGTTAGAGAAAGCAAAAGAGTTAGGTTTTGATGTAAAAGCAGCCAACAGTGCCATTAGTCTTGATGATGCTGGTGTACTTGTAGAATATGCCATTAGTGGCACTTTGCCAAAAGGATTTAAAACACCAGGAAGCAAAGTAAAAAAGATTAAAGTTGTGAAGAAAAAAACAGAAGTATCTAAAGAGGAAACATCCAAAACAGCCACAGAAGTATCGCCAGAAGTACCTGAAGATACAGTGTCTGAAAAAGGAGTATCAGAAAAAGATGCATCTGAAGTAGTTGAAGATACCGATATTGAAGCCAAAGAAGAAGTATCTACAGAAGTACCTACAAAAGAAGAGAGTACTCCTGCACCAAAAGAGGTTAAAAAACGTAAAGGTATTTCAGTCGTAAGTAAAAATACAGAGCCTGAAATAAAAGTGGCTACCAGTAGTGAAGATAAACCTAAAAAAAGAGTACTTTCTCGTGGTGGCATTAAAATAGTACGAAAAGCAAAACCAGCACCCGTAAGAGCCAATACTAAGATTTCTTTAGGAAGCAGTAATCATGAACCATATATTTCTAAAAAGAAACCTAAAAAAGTAGCAGAAGCAAGAGATTCTGGTAAAAAAATAGATATTTTTAACCATGACAGTATGTCAGGCGATATTGATAGTGGATTTGGAGAAGAAGAAGTAGTACTTTTGGACTTTTCAGATAAGAATATTTACGAAGATATGATGCGTCAAGAGCAAAAACGTAAAGAAGAGATGAAAAAACGTGAAGCACAAAATGGTGGACCAACGAGAGGAAGACAACCTTTCCGTCCACAGCAAAGACGCTCTTTGAAACGTGGGGGAAAACGTAAAAAATATACAAAAGAAGAAAGTACTGCAGCTGTTACTTCTATAGAGATACCTGAAAATGTAAGGGTCTATGAGTTTGCAGAAAAAGTGAACCGTTCTATGAGTGAAGTGATTGGATGTCTTTTTGCCTTGGGCATGATGGTGACGAAAAATGATTTTCTCTCAAAAGATGAAATAGAAATTCTAGCAGAAGAGTTTGAAGTAGAAGTGACTACAATCAATCCGTTGGATGAGCTTGATTATACAGATGCATATAATGCTATAGCAGATGAACATACAGAAGAGAGACCACCTGTAATTACGATTATGGGACACGTTGACCATGGTAAGACATCATTGCTCGATAAAATTCGTACAGCAAAAGTGGCAGACAAAGAGGCAGGAGGTATCACGCAACATGTGGGAGCCTACCAAGTAGAAAAAAATGGTAAAAAAATTACCTTTGTAGATACGCCAGGACACGAGGCCTTTAGCCAAATGCGTGCGCGTGGTGCACAAGCTACAGATATTGTTATTATCGTGGTGGCAGCCGATGATGGCGTGATGCCACAAACCAAAGAGGCCATATCACATACTAAAGCGGCAGGTGTGCCTATGATTATTGCTGTCAATAAAATGGACAAAGAAGCAGCAAACCCAGACAATGTCAAAGCACAACTCGCAGAGATAGACGTCATGGCAACAGATTGGGGTGGGGAGTATGAATTTGTACCTGTATCAGCACATACTGGTTTAGGTATTGATGATTTGCTTGAGACTATCTTGCTACAAGCTGAACTCATGGAACTTGGTGCAGATGCAAGTAGAAAAGCAAAAGCAGTTGTTGTAGAAGCTTCTGTAGAAAAAGGCTTTGGACCAGTAGCCAATATTATCATACAAAATGGTACCTTACGCGTAGGTGACAATGTCATTGTAGGCAAAACCTATGGACGTATTAAAGCCATTAAACTTGATGATGGATCCAATGCTAAAGAGATTGGTCCATCAACTCCAGCAGCTATTGTAGGACTCAATGAAGTGCCAGGTGCAGGTGAAGAGCTTGTGGTAATGGACTCAGACAAAGAAGTACGTGAACTTGCAGAAAAACGTGCAGAGTATGACAGAGCCAAAGTACTTTCTAAGAGTACCAAAGCAACACTTGATGATCTTTCTGCATTAATTGCAGAGGGGCAACTTAAAGCACTTCCAGTTATTATCAAAGCAGATGTACAAGGATCTCTCGAAGCAATTAAAGGTTCTTTAGAGAAGCTTAGAAATGAAGAGGTAAAAGTAAATATTATTCATGAAGGAGTGGGTGGTGTGACTGAGAGTGACTTAACACTTGCAGATGCTTCAGAACACTCAGTAGTACTTGGTTTTAATGTACGTCCAACTGGAGCTGTGAAGAAAAAAGCAAAAGAGCTTGGCATTGAGATTCGTACCTACACAATCATCTATGATTTACTTGATGAAGTCAAAGCATTGCTTGGTGGTATGATGAGCCCAGTTATTTCTGAAGAAGTCACTGGTCAAGCCGAAGTACGTGAGACATTTGTGGTTGGTAAAGTAGGAACGATTGCAGGGTGTAAAGTATCTGATGGTTCTATTACGCGTAACTCTAAAGCAAGACTTATCCGTGATGGTGTGGTTGTATATGAGAGTTCTATCTCATCACTCAAGCGTTTCAATGAAGATGCCAAAGAAGTGAAAAATGGTTATGAGTGTGGTATCATGCTTGAAAACTTCAACGATATTAAAGAGGGTGATGTGATTGAAACCTT